>JAKEEW010000444.1 GCA_022616375.1 Sporichthyaceae bacterium | reverse complement strand
GTTGGTCGACCCGGGCCGAGCCCTGCTCCTGCAGCGACTCCTCGGTCTGCAGCAACGCGCGGTCGCAGGCGTTGCGCACCTGGGTCACCGCCTGGTCCTGCGCGGAGTTGGCCACATCGCGCGCCGTGTCGTGCAGGCCGCAGCCGGCGAGCACCCCGACGAGCACGCCGGTGAATGCCAGCAGTAGCCGGGTCCCGGCCGGATGGCGCAGCGTTCGCACGTCGGTCACTCCTCGTCGTCGGGCCGAAGCCGTGTCGCGGGCGGCCGAAGCCGTGTCGTCGGGCGGCCGCAGCCGAAGTTACAGCGGCAGCGGCCTAGCATGGCAGGCCGGTCGACTCAGAGGTACTTCAGGCCGGAGCCGGTGTTGAAGATGACCACAATCTCGTCCGCGCCGATCTCGCCGTTGGCTACCAGCTTGCGGA
The DNA here is from genome assembly GCA_022616375.1 of Sporichthyaceae bacterium. Lineage (GTDB taxonomy): Bacteria > Actinomycetota > Actinomycetes > JAKEEW01 > JAKEEW01 > JAKEEW01. The sequence goes on along the minus strand of JAKEEW010000444.1, from coordinate 8,801 downwards.
CCGCGGGCACGCAGGCCGCGCCCTCCGGTGCCGGGAAGATGCCCTCGAGCCGATCCAGCTCCGCCACCGCGGCGAGCAGCTCCGGGTCGCTGACCGCGATCGCGGTGCCACCGCTACGCCGCAGCACGTCCAGCATGATGAAGTCGCCGATCGCCCGCGGCACTCGCAGCCCGGACGCGACCGTGGTCGCCCCGACCACCTCGGTGGCATGGGTGGCCCCGGCCAGGAACGCGGTCACGATCGGCGCGCAGCCGTCCGCCTGCACGGCGACCATGCGCGGCCGGTAGCCGTCGATCCAGCCGAGTTGCGCCAGTTCGTCGAACGCCTTCCACATCCCGACCAGCCCGGTGCCGCCGCCGGTCGGGTAGACGACGACGTCGGGCAATCGCCAGCCGAGCTGCTCGGCCAGTTCGAATCCCATGGTCTTCTTGCCCTCCACCCGGTAGGGCTCGCGCAGCGTCGATACGTCGAACCCGCCGCCGTTACCGCAATACTCGGCCACCAGCCGGGCGCAGTCGCTGATCAGCCCGTCCACCAGCGTGATCCGGGCACCGGCGCGCTCGCACTCGACCACGTTGGCGCGCGGGGTGTCCCGGGGCATAAAGACGTGTGCGGACAGGCCGGCCCGGGCCGCGTAAGCGGCCAGCGCACCACCTGCGTTGCCGGCCGACGGGACCGCGAGCTCGGTCGCGCCGAGCTGCCTGGCCATGGACACCGCGACCGCCATGCCGCGGGCCTTGAACGTCCCGGTCGGGTTGAGCGCCTCGTCCTTCACGTAGAGGTTGGCCAGTCCGAGCCGGGCTCCGAGCCGGTCCGCGCGCAACAACGGTGTGTAGCCCTCGCCCAGGGTCACCACCGCGGCCGGATCGGCGACCGGAAGCAGCTCGCGGTAGCGCCACAGGTTCGCCGGCCGCGTGGCCAGCGACGTCTTGGCTAACGCCGCACCGGCGGCGTCGAGGTCGTAGCGGGCCAGCAGCGGCATACCGCACGACTCGCACAGGTTGTGCAGCCGGCCAGGCGGATGCCCACGTTCGCAGGCCGCGCACTCCAGGTTGGTCAGATACATCGGCCCTGGTCCGGCACCTCACCAGATCCGGGGTGAGTCCGCGGCGCGAACCGGTAAGCCCTGGTCCCGCCAGGCTTGGAAACCGCCGGCCACGTCGGTGACGTTGCTTGCGCCAAGGTCGAGCAAAGCGGCGACGGCCAGGCTGGACGACAGCCCCTCATGGCATAACAGGATCATCGGAGTGTCCAGGCCGTTGATGGCCGGGTGGGTGGCGCCGGAATCCGGATCCACCCGCCACTCCAGCACGTTACGGTCGATGACCAGCGCGCCTGGCACGGTGCCGTCCCGCCGGCGCTGGTCACCGTCTCGGGTGTCGATGAGCAGCGCACCGCGCTGCATCGCCTCGTACGCCTCGCGTGGTCCGATCCTGGTGTATCGGCTGCGGGCCTGCTCGAGTAGCTCGGAAACCGGCGTTCGCCGGGTGCGTTCGCCCGTCTTGATGTCCTCGGTCACTACCTCATCCCCCTGGTTTCCCGGGTGCCCCCACACCGTCGAGGCCACCCGCCGGGTCGCGGCCGGGGCCAACGAGGCATTCTTGCAGGTGAGATTGGACTCGTCGGTCTGCGCGCCGAAGTTGACAATTGCCCGTTGTGCGGGGAAAGGTCTTCAGCATCGTCCACGCGACGCGTGCGGGCCAAAATGGCTGTTCGCGTTGCCCGTCCGTCGTCGAATCGCTAGGTTCGCTGACGGCAAACCTGTCCCCATGATGAATTGCCGAGGTGACCACGAGTGGCTCTTCCGCCCCTCACTCCCGAACAGCGCGCTGCTGCGCTGGAGAAGGCTGCGCAGGCTCGCCGGGAGCGCGCGGAGGTGAAAGCGCGTCTGAAGCGAGCCAGTGCTTCCCTGACCGAGGTTGTCAAGGAAGGTCAGCTGAACGATGTCGTCGGCAAGATGAAGGTGTCGGCCCTCCTCGAGTCCATGCCAGGCGTCGGCAAGGTTCGCGCCAAGCAGCTCATGGAGCGGCTCGGCATCTCCGAAACCCGGCGGGTGCGCGGCCTAGGTAGCAACCAGATCGCTGCGCTCGAGCGCGAGTTCGGTGGCCGTTGACGGTTCAGCCCGACTGACCGTCCTGACCGTCCTGTCCGGACCGTCCGGTGTCGGGAAGAGCACCGTCGTAGCTCATCTGCGCGCTGCTCATCCGGAGGTCTGGCAGTCCGTCTCCGCCACAACTCGCAAACCGCGTCCCGGTGAGACGCACGGCGTCGAATACTTCTTCATCACCGACGATGAGTTCGACCGTCTCATCGCCGCCGGCGAGCTCCTCGAGTGGGCCGAGTTCGCCGGTCACAGGTACGGCACGCCGCGACAACCGGTCGAGGATCGGCTTGCTCGCGGCGAGGCGGTCCTGCTTGAGATCGATCTTCAGGGTGCCCGGCAGATCCGTGCGGTGATGCCGGAGGCGCTGCTGGTGTTCCTGCGGCCGCCGTCCTGGGATGAGCTGGTCCGCCGGCTGGTCGGCCGGGGGACCGAGCCGGCCGAGGTGGTCGCCGAGCGGCTGGCCACCGCCAAGATCGAGCTGGCCGCGGAGCCCGAGTTCGATGTGACCCTGGTGAACACGTCCGTCCAGGATGTCGCACACGAGCTGGTAGCCTTGATGCGGCCCACGACCACCTGACGGGCCCCCGATTTCATCCCCTGACCTAAGGCTTGGTCCTGCGTGTCCGGAACCATTGCGGTGCCTGAGGGCATCACCAACCCGCCGATCGACGAGCTGCTCGAGGCGACCGACTCCAAGTACAGCCTGGTGATCTACGCGGCCAAGCGGGCCCGCCAGATCAACGCGTACTTCTCCCAGCTGGGCGAGGGCCTGCTGGAGTACGTCGGTCCGCTGGTCGATACCCGGGTAGACGAGAAGCCGCTGTCGGTGGCGCTGCGCGAGATCAACGCCGGCATGCTCACCGCCGAGCCGATCGAGCCGCCCCAGTAGCTCGGGCCCGATGGATCGAGCCCAGGAGCTCGAACCGCCCCGATAGCCAGGCCGGAGCTTGAGTACCTAGGCTGGTGGCATGACCGACGGCGCTGCCAGCGACCATCCCGACACCGGTGCGCCGCGCGTCGTTCTCGGCGTCAGCGGTGGAATCGCCGCCTACAAGGCCGCCAGCCTGCTGCGCCTGCTGACCGAGTCCGGGCACCACGTCACCGTGCTGCCCACCGAAGCCGCGCTGCATTTTGTCGGCGCCGCGACCTGGGCCGCGCTGTCCGGGCACCCGGTCCATACCGACGTCTGGTCGGACGCCCACCAGGTCCCGCACGTGCGGATCGGGCGGCGCGCCGACCTGGTCGTGGTGGCCCCGGCCACCGCCGGCCTGCTGGCCAAGGCCGCACACGGCCGCGCTGACGATCTGCTCACCAACACGCTGCTGACCGCGCGCTGCCCGGTCGTGTTCGCGCCCGCTATGCATACCGAGATGTGGGAGCACCCGGCGACCCAGGCCAACGTGGCAACGCTGCGGGCGCGCGGGTCGCTGGTGATCGAGCCGGCAGTAGGCCGGTTGACCGGCGCCGACACCGGGCCGGGCCGGCTGCCCGAGCCCGAGGAGATCTTCGAGGTATGCCGCCGGGTGCTGGCCCGTTGGCAGGCCGGTGGGGAGGCCGGCCTGGCCGAGTTCGCCGACCTGACTGGGCGGCGGCTGCTGATCAGCGCCGGCGGGACCAGGGAGCCGCTCGACCCGGTGCGCTATCTCGGCAACCGGTCGTCGGGCCGGCAGGGCTACGCGCTGGCCAGCACCGCGGTGGCCAGAGGCGCCGAGGTCGTGCTGGTCGCGGCCAACACCGAGTTGCCCGATCCGGCCGGGGTCAAGGTGATCCGGGTCCGCACCACCGCGCAGTTGCGGGACGCGATGCTGACCGAGGCGGTTACCGCGGACGCGGTCGTGATGGCCGCCGCGGTGGCCGATTTCCGGCCGGACAGCTACTCCGACCACAAGTTGAAAAAGGCCGATGACACCTGGGCACCGATCGTGCACCTGGTGCAGAACCCGCACGTGCTGCGCGAGCTGACCGCCAACCGGGCCAAGCCCGGGCAGGTGATCGTCGGCTTCGCGGCCGAGACGGACGACGGCGAGCGCCGCGCGGTCGAGATCGGCCGGGACAAGCTGGCCCGCTACGGCGTCGACGTGCTGGTGGTCAACGAGGTCGGGGTAGACAAGGCGTTCGGCAGCCCGGACAACGAAGCGGTGATCTTCGCAGCCGGCGGGGCCGAGACGGTGGTCGGCTACGGTCCGAAGGAGGCGCTCGCCGACGCCGTCTGGGATCACGTCGTAGCGGCGCTGCCCCCAGCTTGATCCGCAGGTCTTTGGCCGCTGTTGCCCCGCAACGGCACTCGATAGACTCCCTGCGATCTCAAGGTTGCCGTCCGTGCCGTTCCAGGAGCGCCGTGTCCTACCGACTTTTCACCTCGGAGTCCGTGACCGAGGGCCACCCAGACAAGATCGCTGACCAGATCAGCGACTCGATTCTCGACGCGCTGCTCAAGGAGGATCCGGGTAGCCGGGTCGCGGTCGAGACCCTGATCACGACCGGCCTGGTGCACGTCGCCGGTGAGGTGACCACGGAGGCCTGGGCGGACATCCCAACCCTGGTCCGGGAGAAGATCCTCGAGATTGGCTACGACTCGTCGAAGAAGGGCTTCGACGGGCTGTCCTGCGGGGTCTCGGTGTCCATCGGGTCGCAGTCGCCGGACATCGCGGCCGGCGTGGAGGCCGCCTACGAGGCCCGCGGTGGCGAGGCCCAGGACGAGCTGGACCTGCAGGGCGCCGGCGACCAGGGATTGATGTTTGGGTACGCGTGCGACGACACGCCCGAGCTCATGCCGCTGCCGATCATGCTCGCGCACCGGCTGGCCCAGCGGCTGGCCAAGGTCCGGCGCGAGGGCGTGGTGCCCTACCTGCGCCCCGACGGCAAGACCCAGGTCACTATCGAGTACGTCAAGGACAAGCCGGTCCGGCTGGACACGGTCGTGGTGTCCACCCAGCACGCCGGCGACATCGACCTGGCCGGCATGCTCGAGCCGGACATCCGCAAGCACGTGGTCGAGCCCGAGCTCGGTGGCCTCGGCATCGAGACCGACGGCTACCGGCTGCTGGTGAACCCGACCGGGCGGTTCGAGATCGGCGGCCCGATGGGCGACGCCGGGCTGACCGGTCGGAAGATCATTATCGACAGCTACGGCGGGATGGCCAGGCACGGCGGCGGCGCGTTCTCCGGCAAGGACCCGTCCAAGGTCGACCGGTCGGCCGCCTACGCGATGCGCTGGGTCGCCAAGAACGTGGTAGCGGCCGGGCTGGCCACCCGGTGCGAGGTCCAGGTCGCCTACGCGATCGGCAAGGCACACCCGGTGGGCCTGTTCGTCGAGACGTTCGGCACCGGCGTGGTGCCCGACGAGCGGATCCAGGACGCGGTCACCGCGGTGTTCGACCTGCGGCCGGCCGCGATCATCCGTGATCTCGACCTGCTCCGGCCGATCTACGCCCAGACCGCGACCTACGGGCACTTCGGCCGCGACCTGCCCGACTTCACCTGGGAGCGCACCGACCGGGTCGCCGCGCTGCGCGCCGCTGCCGGGCTCTGAGGATTCCTTCGCGGCGGATGCGGCCTGTCGACCGGGCGCTGGTCCGGGACATCGCCGCGATCGCCGCCGCGGTCGGGGTGGTCGGCCTGTCCTACGGCGCGATCGCGGTAGCCGCCGGACTGCCGGCCTGGGCCGTTCTGGCCATGTCGGTGTTCGTGTTCGCCGGTGGTAGCCAGTTCCTCGCGATCGGGTTGCTGCTTGGCAGCCCGGCCGCCGCCGTGGCCGGCGGGCTACTGCTCAACACCCGGCACCTGCCGTTCGGGTTGGCGATGGCCGACGTGATCGGCACGTCCTGGCCGGCCCGGCTGCTCGGCAGCCACCTGCTGGTCGACGAGTCGGTCGCGTTCGCGCTGGCCCAGCCCGATCCAGCCCGCCGCCGGTCGGCGTACTGGCTGACCGGAATCACGCTGTTCGTGGTCTGGAACTGCGCCACCGTGCTGGGCGTGCTGTTGGGCGGAGTGGCCGCGGACCCGGCCGCACTCGGCCTGGACGCGGCGTTTCCGGCCGGCCTGATCGCGCTGTTGCTGCCCACGCTGCGCGATCCGCAGGCGCGCTGGGTCGCGCTGGTCGGCGCCGCGGTGGCACTGGCCGCCGCGCCGTTTCTGCCGGCCGGGCTTCCGGTGCTGCTGGCGTTGACCGGGTTGCTCACGCTGCTGGTCAAGCCGGGTGGCTCGGCGCCCGACCCACCGGGGCGGCCGGCATGAGCCTGGCCATCGCGATTGCCGTGCTCGCCGTCGGTACGTACGCGCTGCGGCTGTCCGGAGTGGTGCTGCACGACCGCCTCGACCTGCCGGATGTGGTCCGCAAGCTGCTGCCGCTGGCCGCGGTGGCGCTGCTGGCCGCGCTGGCGGCAACGGCCGCGCTGACCGACGCCGGGCAGCTGGTCGGGGTGTCGCGTCCGGCCGGGGTACTGGCCGGCGTGCTGGTGGCGCTGCGCCGCATGCCGTTCGTGCTGGTCGTGCTGGTGGCGGCCGGAACCGCGGCGCTGTTGCGCGCGCTCGGGCTGCCCTAGATCGGGCTGGTCGTAGATCGGATGGCCGCGGCGCGGCCTGTGGATAGCGGTGCGGGGTCGTGGGCGGGATCTGGTAGACCGTGGGTCATGACCGGACCGCACGCGCAGGAGCAGGTGGAGCTGCTGCGCGCCAGGGTGCGCCGGTCCCGGCCGAAACCGCCCGCTCAGCCGGCGGCCGAGCTGCCGATTGCCCGGGTTGCGGTGGATGTGCCGCTGCCACACCTGGACCGGCCGTTCGACTACCTGGTGCCGGAACCGCTGGCCGACACCGCGGTGCCGGGTGCGCGGGTCCGGGTGCGGTTCGCCGGCCAGCAGGTCGGTGGTTTCGTGCTCGAGCGGATGGACACGACCGAGCACGAGGGTGCGCTGCTGCCCTTGGCCCGGGTGGTGTCGCCGGAGCCGGTGCTCACCCCGCAGGTCGCGCGGTTGTGCCGGCTGGTCGCCGATCGATACGCGGGCGTGCTCAGCGATGTCTTGCGGTTGGCGATTCCGCCCCGACATGCCCGGGTGGAGAAGGAGTCGCCGCGACGTGCGGACGCCGGTGCCGGCGGGCACGCCGGCGTCGCAGGCGCCAAGCCTGCGCGCGCCGATCCGCCCGCCCGGTCCGGCTCACCTTGGTCGGGTTATCCGGGTGGGCCGGAGTTCGTGGCGGCATTGGCCGATGGGCGGGCGCCGCGGGCGGTGTGGTCGGCGCTGCCTGGACAGAGCTGGACCGGCGCGGTGGCCGCCGCGTGCGGCGCGACGCTGGCGAGCGGGCGTGGCGCGCTCGTGGTGGTGCCGGACGGCAAGGAGGCGGCGCGGCTCGACCAGACCTTGCGTGCCGAGTTCGGTGGGCCGGGCACGCATGTCGTGCTGACCGCGGAGCTCGGGCCGGCCGAGCGTTACCGGCGCTGGCTCGCGGTGCTGCGCGGACACGTGCGGCTGGTGGTCGGCACCCGGGCCGCCGCGTTCGCTCCGGTGCGCGACCTGGGTCTGGTGGTGTGCTGGGATGATGGCGATGACCTGCATGTCGAGCCGCGCGCACCATACCCGCATGCCCGCGAGGTGCTCGCGTTGCGCGCGCATGAGGTGCAGGCCGCCGCGTTGATCGGCGGTTATGCCACCACGGCCGAAGGTGCCGCCCTGGTGACCGGTGGCTGGGCCAGGCCGCTGCGGGCCGACCGGGGCACCGTGCGCCGGCTGGCACCCCGGATCGAGCTGGCCGGCCAGGATGCCGAGCTGGCCAGGGACGAGGCCGCGCGCACCGCCCGGCTGCCGTCGGCGGTGTGGCAGCTCGCCCGGCAGGCGCTGACCACCGGCCCGGTGCTGGTGCAGGTGCCGCGGCGCGGTTACCTGCCCGGCCTGGCGTGCGAGCGGTGCCGCAACCCGGCCCGCTGCGCCGCCTGCGCGGGACCGCTCGCCCTGAGCTCGGGGCACGCCGTGCCGTCGTGCCGCTGGTGCGGCCGCCCCAACGGTCAGTGGCGCTGCTCGGTCTGCGGCGCTGTCCGGCTGCGGGCCCAGGTGACCGGCTCGGCCCGGACCGCGGAGGAGCTCGGCCGGGCGTTTCCCTCGGTGCCGGTGCGCAGCTCCGGTGGCGACCATCTGCTGACCACCGTCGAGGACGTTCCCGCGCTGGTGGTAGCGACCCCGGGTGCGGAGCCGGTGGCCGCCGATGGCTACGCGGCCGCGGTGCTGCTTGACGGCTGGGTGCTGCTCGGCCGGCCCGACCTGCGCGCGGTCGAGGAGGCGCTGCGGCGCTGGCTGAACGCGGCCGCGCTGGTCCGCGGCGCCGAGGCCGGCGGGCGGGTAGTGCTGGTGGCCGACCCGGCGGCGCCGGCGGCGCAGGCACTGGTGCGCTGGGATCCGGTCGGGTTCGCCGAGCGCGAGCTGGCCGAACGGACCGCACTGGGCTTTCCGCCGGCGATGCGGGTGGCCGGGCTGACCGGGTCGCTGCCCGCGATCAAGGAGCTGCTCGCGATCGCCGAGCTGCCGGCCGGAGCCGGGGTGCTGGGGCCGGTGCCGATCGTCGGTGCGGAAGGAGGCCCCGGCCCGCCGGGGGGCTCGGCGCGTCGCGGACCGGGGTCGCCCGGGCCAGGGTCGCCCGGGTCGCCCGGGCCGGCGGCGTCTCCGGGCCAAGGCTCGCCCGAGCAGGTCAGGGCGCTGGTCCGGGTGCC
>JAKEEW010000443.1 GCA_022616375.1 Sporichthyaceae bacterium | reverse complement strand
ATCACCAAAGTCATAGGTGTAGCGAAACTTGTCACCCGCTCGACGTGCCACGCTGGTGAGTGTCTTGGTGCTGGCGCTGCGATGCCCGAGCTCGGGGTCGGCCAGGCCATAGTCGCCGTGGGTGGTCTCGAAGACCCACAGGTGGTGCCCGCCCCACCCGAACGCCGCCAGAATGATGCCGTGCAGCTCCTCCAGCGTGACCGTGGAGGTGACCTCCAACCGCCGCCAGATCGGTGGGTGGGAGCCGCGCAGGGTGATCTTCATCCGGTGCACCGTCGACGTGGCATGCCGTTTCTGGCGCGGGGTTTGCGCCGCGGTTGACCGCGGCGGCTCATCGTCCTGAAGCGGCTCATCGTTGGCCAGCAAGGCCACCCGCTGGCGCAGCAGGTCCAGATAGTTGTCGATGCACTCGACCTGGTCGTCCTCCACCGGGCACGGCTCGTGGCGCAAGGCAGTGTCCATAATGGCCTTCGCCTCGTCCGGGCTGTAGTCGACCAGCTCATGGTCGGACCGCTCCGCGGCGATGCGTATGTCGTTGCGAAGACTGGTGGGATGATCCGCGAACCAGCAGTCCTTGACCCCACCACCAAGGTCGTGGTCAATGAGGACGGCCACCGCGTGGGCCCACCGTCCATAGCGGAACGGCAGCACGACCACCTCCTGGCAGCCCGTATGGTAGCCGTAGCAGCGACCCACCGTGGGCCGGCCAAGATCACGCGCCCAGGTCGGGTCCGGAAGCCCGGCGGCGACCAGGTGGTCGGCCGCCTCGGCGGCGCTGGGACGAACCGGCTCCGGGGCAACGACCGCGAGCGTACGCAGCATGGCCACCGCCGCGGGTTCGCGGGTCTCGCGCGCGCTGGCCACGAGCTCGGCCAGGTCGGCCACCAGGTTCTCCTCGGTGAGCACGTCCGCCCGCCTCATGCTGACGAACTCAGCCCCGGTCAGCTCGGCGAACACCGCGTTAGCGGGCGGGTCGAGCAGATCGGCCCACGCGACCAGCGCCTCATCCAGGGACGGCGCGGCCCAGTCGACGCCACGCATCGGCAGCTCGGCCAGGATCTGTGCCGCTGCGGCCACGTCGATGGTGCTGCGCTGGGGTCGGCTGCGTGCCATGTCGGCGAGGCTACCGCGCGGCGCTGGCCCAGCCGCCGCGACGCGCGGGACAATGGCGCAGTACGCCGGCCAAGGGAGGTGGTCGCATCGACACGGCACCCGGTGGCGCCCGCTTGGAGCTCGACGACGGTCGCACCT
>JAKEEW010000442.1 GCA_022616375.1 Sporichthyaceae bacterium | reverse complement strand
GCCTGACCGGTGCCAGGAGCCAGGAGCCAGCCGAGCGTTGTCCGCCCAGAGCCAGCCGCGTCTCGACCCGGCCCCGCCGCCCACCAGGTCCAGGCCGACGGCCCCCTCCTCGCGCCGCCACCAGTCGGTCGGCTACCGCGCCAAGAAGGTGCTGCTCGGCCCGCCGCTGAAGACCTCCCAGCTCGTCCACGAGCGCATCACCAAGCGGGTCGCGCTGGCGGTGTTCTCCTCCGACCCGATCTCTTCCACCGCCTATGCCACCGAGGAGATCCTGCTGGTGCTGGTGTTCGCCTGGGCGGCGGCGACCAGCCTGGCGTTGCCGCTGTCGCTGGCGATCACCGCGTTGCTCGCCATCCTGGTGCTTTCGTACCGGCAGATCATCAGCGTCTACCGCTCCTCCGGCGGTGCCTACGTGGTCAGCCGGGACAACTTTGGCGGGTTCGTCGCCTCGATCGCCGGGTCGGCGCTGATCATCGACTACATCCTCACGGTCGCGGTCAGCGTCGCCGCCGGCACGGCCGCGCTGACCTCGGCGTTCACCGGCCTGGAGCGGTACCGGGTGGCGATCGCGGTCGGCTTCGTGGTCCTGCTGGCCTGGGGCAACTTGCGCGGGATCCGCGAGTCGGGCCGGATGTTCGCGATCCCGACCTACCTGTATGTCCTCAGCATGGCCGCGGTGGTCGTGGTCGGCACCGTGCGCTGGATCGCCGGCGACCTCGGGCCGGTCGCCTACCCGTCCCAGGAGGCCCGCGCGCTGGAGGGCTTCGGGGCGGCGCTGCTGCCGGTGTCGCTGTTCTTCGTGCTGCACGCCTTCTCGGCCGGGGTGACGGCACTGACCGGCGTGGAGGCCATCTCCAACGGCGTGACGGCGTTCAAGCGGCCTGAGGCCAGGAACGCCCGCACCACCCTGGTCTACATGGCGCTGATCATGGCGTTCCTGTTCATCGGGATCACCTACCTGGCCACCCGGTTCGATCTGCGGCCGTTCGCCGACGGCAACCCCACCCTGGTCGCCCAGCTCGCCCGCCACGTGCTCGGCGGCGGGGCCGGGTTCCTGCTGGTGCAGATCTCCACCTTGTTCATCCTGGTGCTGGCCGCCAACACCTCGTTCTCGAGCTTCCCGCTGCTGGTCTCGTTCGCCGCCGACGACGCGATCGTGCCCCGCTGGCTGCGCAAGCGCGGGCACCGGCTGGTCCACTCCAACGGCATGGTGGTGCTGTCGGCGGCGGCGATCTTCCTGGTCGTGGCGTTCGGGGCCGACACCCATGCGCTGATCCCGCTGTACGCGATCGGGGTG
>JAKEEW010000441.1 GCA_022616375.1 Sporichthyaceae bacterium | reverse complement strand
GCGAAGAAGACCACTGCGAAGAAGACCACTGCGAAGAAGACCGCAGCCAAGAAGGCCGCCGCGAAGAAGCAGGGCTAGGCGAGCACCTGGGCCTGGTGCTCGGGGCAGTCCACCCGCAGGTCGGTGGGCAGGAGCGCGACCTCGAGCAGCTGGCAGTGGTACGAGGTCCGGCCGCCGGGCAGGCCGTCGCGGCGCAGGTGCCGGCAGGTGGTGCAGGTGCGGACCACGGACACGATGCCGCGGCGTTGGAACTCGTAGATCAACTCGAGGATGACCGCGAGCGCGTTCGCCTTGGCATCGGCATCGAGGTCGCCGAGCCGATCAAGCAGCAGTTGCTCGCCGCCGAGCGAGTCGGCCTGCATCTGGCCGAGCGGAGTCAAGTTCAGCATCGGCGGGCTGCCTGGCGCCTCGGTCTGCCAGCGGACCAGGGTCTTGTGCTCGAGCACGCGGGCGGCATCGGCGACCACGGTCGGGGTCAGATGAAGATCGCGGGCCAGGGTGACGACGTCGCGTTCGGCGGCCGGGCGGTCGCCGCGCAGCGACAGCAAGAGATCGGCCTGGACCGGGAGCAGCCCGTAGCCGACGGACTGGTCCTGCTGCTGAGTTCGGATCGCGTGAACCACCCGGGTCAGCGCCATCGTGAGCCGGGCGTCGAGCGTCGCGTCCGAGGATGTCAACGGTTGTCCGAATTTACGGGCCTGGCAGCCCGCAGTTGCTGGAAAATTTCCCGGCTCAGTATCCATCGCCGGCCCGCCTTGCGGAAGGGATCCGAGGATAAGCGGCAGAAACCAGGTAAGAGGCGAGAATCTCAACAGGCGAGCAGATCCGGCGGCTTGTTGGCCCAGACCTGTTCCGGTCGGTGCGGATCGTTAGGCTGGCGCCGTGTCTACATCCGAGGTCGTGCCCGCCCACGATCTGCGCGGTCTGCTCCAGATCGTGCCGTTCCGGCGGTTGTGGATCTCGCTTGGCCTGGCCAGCCTGGGCGACTGGCTGAGCTTCCTGGCGGCGGCCGCACTCGCTCACGAGCTCACGCGCGGTGCCGGCGGCAGCTACGCCGCGCAAAACCTGGCCATCGGCGGCGTGTTCCTGATCCGGCTGCTGCCGGCCCTGATCATCGGGCCGATCGCGGGTGCCGTGGCCGACCGGCTCGACCGTCGCTGGACGATGATCATCTGTGCTCTGGCGCGGGCTGTGCTGCTCGCGTCGATCCCGCTGGTCGACTCGCTGACCTGGCTGTTCATTGCGATCTTCTTGATCGAAGTGGCCAGCCTGTTCTGGATCCCGGCCAAAGAGGCCACCATGCCCAACCTGGTGCCGCGCAGCCGGCTGGAGGCGGCCAACCAGCTGTCCCTGGTCACCACGTACGGCACCGCCCCGCTGGCAGCGGCACTGTTCGTCTTGCTCACGCTGCTGACCGGCTCGACCGCGCGGTTCCTGCCGTTCTTCGCCCGCAACCCGGTCGACCTCGCCTTCTACATCAACGCGCTGACCTTCCTGGTCTCCGCGGTCACGATCTGGCGGCTGACCGAGATCCCGCGGACCAGCCAGCACGTCGAGCACCCGTCCATGGTGCGCACCGTGCTGGACGGCTGGCGGTTCATCTTCAGCTCGCCGATGCTGCGTGGGTTGGTCACCGGGATGCTCGGGGCGTTCGCCGCCGGCGGCATCGTGGTCGGGCTGGCCAGGACGTTCGTTACCGACCTTGGCGCCGGTGACCCGGGCTTCGGCCTGCTGTTCGGCATCGTGTTCATCGGTCTGGCCACCGGGATGTTCGTCGGCCCGCGGCTGCTCAGCGGGTTCAGCCGGCGGCGGTTGTTCGCGCTGAGCATCCTCGGCGCCGGAGCGACCCTGTGCGTGGTCGCGATCATCGGCAACATCGTCCTCGTCGTGCTGCTGACCTTCGTGCTCGGCGCGCTGGCCGGGACCGCGTGGGTGATCGGACAGACGCTGATCGGCCTGGAAGTGAGCGACGAGCTGCGTGGCCGGACCTTCGCGTTCGTCCAGTCCCTGGTGCGGATCACGCTGGTGCTCGTGCTGGCCGCCGGACCGTTTGTCGCAGCCGCGATCGGCGCGCACCGGATCCGGATCACCGAGCAGGTCAACGCGACCTACAACGGTGCGGCGATCACGATGTTCTTTGCCGGGCTGCTCGCCGGCCTGGTCGGTCTCATCTCCTTCCGGCAGATGGACGATCGGCACGGCGTGCCGGTCTGGCGTGACCTGATCGCCGCCATCCGGGGCGAGCCGCTGCCCCTGCCCCGCCCGCTGCCCGGGTTCCTGCTGGCGCTCGAGGGCGGCGAGGGCGCCGGTAAGTCCACTCAAGGCGAGCGGCTGGCCGACTGGCTGCGCGACAACGGCTACGAGGTGCTGCTCACGCACGAGCCTGGTGCCACCGAGATCGGCGAACGGCTGCGCTCGGTGCTGCTCGACGTGCAGACCGGCGCGCTCTCGCCACGGACCGAGGCCCTGCTGTATGCCGCCGACCGGGCCGAGCACGTCAGTACGGTGATCCGCCCGGCCCTGGAGCACGGGGCAGTTGTGATCACCGACCGGTTCGTCGACTCCTCGGTCGCCTATCAGGGCTCCGGTCGCGAGCTGCCGGCATCCCAGATCGCCAAGCTGTCCAGGTGGGCCACCGACGGGTTGCGGCCCGACCTTACTGTGCTGCTCGACGTTCCGCCAGAGGTAGGGCTGGGTCGGGGCCAGGAGGAGCCGGATCGGCTCGAGTCGGAGCCGGAGGAATTCCACGACCGGGTTCGGCAGCGCTATCTTGCGCTCGCCGAGCAAACCCCGTCCCGGTATCTGGTGGTCGATGCGACCGAGTCCGCGGACGCGGTGGCCGAGCGGATCCAGGAGCGGGTCCGCTGGATGCTGTTCGTCTCTCCCGAGCCCGATAGGGACGCTGTCGCCGAGATCGAGGAGGCGTTGGTAGCGGCCGCCGAGACGGTGACCCTCGACCCCACCCCGATCGCCGCGCCCACCGAGCCCGAGACTGAGCCCATCGAGCCCGAGAGTGCGGACGGCACCGCACCTGAGCCGGCGGCCGCCGCGCCTACGTCGACCGAAGCCGAGCCGGCCGAGCCCGAGGTAGCGCCCAAGCCGGCCACGGCTCGCAAGCGCAAGGCGCGGCCCGGTCCGAAGTCGCAGCCAGAGCCGGACGTGGTCGCCGAGCCGGAGGCGGCGTCGCAGGCAGCCGCAGAGCCGAAGGTAGCGACGGAGCCGGAGCTCGCCGCAGAGCCGGAGGTAGCCGCGGAGCCGGAGGTAGCCGCGGAGCCGGAGGTAGCCGCGGAGCCGGAGGTAGCCGCGGAGCCCGCGGCGCCGGCCCAGCCGGCCGACGATGGCGCCGATGCCGCAGTGCCCGGAGCATCCGAGGAGGCCGGAGACGCCGAGCGGCGCAAGGCTCATCCGGCCCCGCCCCCGCGCCGCCCCTGCTCCACCGCTGCCCGGCCGCAGCGCCCGCGGCCCCCCGAGCCCAAGCCTGAGCACGAGCTCAGCCTGGTCGACGAGCTGCTCGGCCCGTATCCCGAGGATCCGCCGCGATGAGCGTATGGGCGGCCCTGGTCGGGCAGGACCACGTTGTGGCCGAGCTGACCGCCGCCGCGCAGGGGGCGATGACGCATGCGTGGCTGTTCACCGGCCCGCCCGGTTCCGGCCGTTCGATCGCTGCCCGGGCCTTCGCCGCCGCGTTGCAGTGCGAGGACGGCGGATGCGGTAGCTGCCAGGTGTGCCACACCGTGCTCGCCGGTACCCATCCCGATGTCAACCTGGTCAGCACCGAGGTGCTGTCGATCGGGGTGAAGGACACCCGCGAGCTGGTCCGCCGGGCCGCGCTGTCTCCGGCCGGCGGCCGTTGGCAGGTCATCGTGCTGGAGGACGCCGACCGGCTCACCGAGCAGGCCGCGAACGTGCTGCTGAAGGCGATTGAGGAGCCGCCGGCCCGGACCGTATGGCTGCTGTGCGCGCCGTCCAGCGAGGACGCGCTACCCACGATCCGGTCGAGGTGCCGGCAGATTCGCCTGGTCACGCCAACCCCGGACGCGGTCGCCGCGGTGCTGGTGGAGCGCGACCAGGTGCCGGCGGAGGTGGCCGAGTTCGCGGCGCACGCCTCCCAGGGGCATATCGGCCGGGCCCGGCGACTGGCTACCGATGAGCAGGCCAGGCAGCGCCGTTCCGCGGTGCTTGCGCTTCCGCATCGGCTCACCGACGTCGCCGCCTGCCTGCGTGCCGCTGCCGAGCTGACCGATGCGTCGGCTGCCGAGGCCAAGCAGGCCGCCGCGGAGCTCGATACCACCGAGATGGACAACCTCAAGGTCGCTCTCGGCGCCGGCTCCGGGGCCGGATCCGGCACCGCTCGGCTCGCCTCGGGCACCTCGGGTGCGGTCAAGGATCTGGAGGAGCGGCAGAAGCGTCGGGCCAAGCGGATCCAGCGCGACGCGATGGACCGCGCCCTGATCGACCTAGCGGCCTACTATCGCGATGTGCTCGCAATCCAGCTCGGCGCCGAGGTGGAGTTGATCAACCCGGGTGGCCGGGCCGACCTGGCCGCACTGGCCCACGCGTCGACCCCCGAGGCGACCCTGCGCCGGATCGAGGCGGTGATGGCCTGCCGGGAGTCGCTGGACGCGAACGCGCATCCGCTGCTGACCACCGAGGCGATGATGCTCTGCCTGCGTACCGCTGGTCGTCCCGGCCGACCGGCCGGAGAGGTACGGCCGGCATGAGCATGGTGATGGCGGTCAGCTTCCAGCGCTACGGCCGGCTGTACTACCTGGACCCGGGCGAGCACTCTCCGGTGGTCGGCGACATGGTGCTCGTGCCGACCGATGCCGGGCCCGAGGTGGCCGAATGCATCTGGGCGCCGCAGTACGTCTCTGACGACATCGGTGGGCTACCGGTCTGCGCCGGCCCGGCGTCCGAGGCCGACCTGAGCCGGACCGAGCGCAACCGGATCCGCAAGGCGGAGGCCAAGGTCGCGGCCAAGAAGCTGATCCGGCACCATCAGCTGCCGATGAAGGTAGTCGCGGTGGACTACCTCGATCGCGACGGCCAGTTCACCATCTACTTCTCGGCCCCGCATCGAGTGGACTTCCGTGCCCTGGTCCGCGATCTGGCCCGGACTCTGTCCGCCCGGGTGGAGCTGCGGCAGCTCGGCGCCCGCGACGAGGCGCGGGTCCAGGGTGGGATCGGCCCATGCGGCCGAGACCTGTGCTGCGCGACGTTCTTGCGGGACTTTGAGCCGGTATCGGTGCGGATGGCCAAGGACCAGGACCTGCCGCTGAATCCGCTGAAGATCTCCGGCGCCTGCGGCCGGCTGATGTGCTGCCTGAAGTACGAGCATCCGCTGTACGTGAAGGCGCAAGAGGTCATGCCGGCCAAGGGCTCGCAGGTCGACACCCCGCAGGGCTCGGGACGGGTGGTCGGGATCAACGTGCCCAGTGACACGGTCACGGTCCGGCTGAACGAGACCGGCCGCCGGTGCGTGTGCTCGCGGGCCTCGGT
>JAKEEW010000055.1 GCA_022616375.1 Sporichthyaceae bacterium | reverse complement strand
GGCCGGTCTTTTCGCTGGGTAGGGTGTTCCGTGCGCATCCCGGCGGAAGGAGCCCTGACGTGAGCCTCGACGCGCCTGCGCGATCGCGCCAGCGCATCGCCGCCCAGGTGGCCATCCTCGTGGTGCTGACCGCCATCGCGGTTCTTGGACACCTCTACTACGGGCTGCGCAACCGCTTCTTCGACCTCGGGGTCTACCGCGACGCGATGCTCTGGTGGAACGACGGGCATCCCCTGTACGACTACTCCCGACCGGACGACACGCAAGGCACGCTCGGGTTCACCTATCCGCCGGCCGGTGCCTTCCTGCTCCGCCCGCTAGCGTATCTGGGCCCGACCGCCGCCGAGGTGGTGTTCATCGTGCTCGCGGTGGTGTGCCTCGCGGCTATGTCGTGGTGGCTCTCCGGTTCGGTGGCGCGTCGGCACGGCTGGGACCGCTGGTTCGTCACCGGTGTCGTGGTCCTGGTCACGACCGGGCTGATGCCGGTCTGGTTCGCGTTCGACTTCGGCCAGATCAACTTCCTGCTCTGGGCGCTGATCGTGTTCGATCTCGCCGTGCTGGCGCCGCGCCGCAGCAAGTTCCTCGGCCTAGGTATCGGCCTGGCCACAGCGATCAAGCTCGTCCCGGGCATCTTCATCGTCTACCTGCTGATCAGCGGGCGGCGACGGGGCACGATCGTCGCGGCGGCCACCGCCACGGTAGCCACCCTCATCGCCGCAGCTGCGTCGCCCGGCGACTCGGTTGCCTACTGGACGAAGCATCTGCTCAACGGTGACGGGGTGGGCCAGCTCTTCTACGTCATGAACCAGTCGCTCAACGGCGCGGTGGCCCGCCTTGTTCAACCCGAGACGCCGTCCATGTGGGTGTGGCTGGTGCTCGCCTTGCCGGTACTGGTGTACGGGATGTGGCGAGCGCGCCGCGCGGCGCTCGCTGGCGACGAGCTCGTCGGTATGGCGCTCGCCGGTTTCGTAGGCTGCCTGATCAGCCCGTTGACCTGGTCGCATCACATCTTCTGGTTCGCCCCGGCCCTGCTCGCGATGGTCGACACGGCCGCCAGCCCTTCGTCCGTTCTGACCAACGTCCGGTCGGGACTGCGTGACCGGTGGGCGCTGGTGCCCGTGGCCGCCGGGGTGCTCGGCACGGTCACCTTCGACGCGTTGGGCTACTACGAATACAGCATGCTGCACCCGGGTGGCTGGATCGGCTTCGTGCTGGGCAACTGGATGATCTGGCTCATGCTGCTGCTCGTGGTCGTACTGCCGATCGACCCGGCCCGCGCGGCCGCGGACGGGACTGCCTCGCCGGACGCGGGCCGCTCGGCCCGACCCCTACCGGTGGCGTCCCGCCCCTGACGGCAGCGGATTGGTCGCGGCCAATCAGGTG
>JAKEEW010000054.1 GCA_022616375.1 Sporichthyaceae bacterium | reverse complement strand
GATCCGCCACAGCTGGTGGTAGGCGCCGATCACGAACTCCGGGGTGGGGTTGTCGATGTTGGTGATGTAGGCCTTGAGCCCTGCCAGGCCACGGGCCTTGGACGGACCATTCGGGTCATCGGCGCTGACCTGGGGTCAACTCATGGGAACGCTCAAGGCGTATGTCGAAACCGGCGAACGCCAGCCGCTGTTCCGAAAAGGCTAGGTCGCCCGGAGGCCGGGTGAGCGTGCGGACTCGCTCACCCGGCCCAATGACCTCGCACGGCGAAACCGGATTCGGCTCGCTGGCCGCCCGTGGCTCGGGCGGCAGCCGGCTGTCAGCCGATCCGCTCGAAGGTGAACCGAGCCGCCGCGCCCGGCCAGTCGTACACGGCCGGGTCGAGGTCGCCGACTCCGGTGATGCCGTCGTGCGGCCTGATCAGCTCACCCTCCGGGCTGCGCGCGAACGGATTGTTGCAGCACGGTCCGGGGATGAACGCGGCTAGTTCGTTGTTGGCCTCGCTCCCGGCGTCGTAGGCCATGGTCTCGATCACCGTGTGGCGCCCGCTCAGCCGCAACCCGTCGAAGCCGGTGAACGCGTCGTTGGTGTTGACCAGCATGGTCACGATGCTGACCCGCGCACCGCGGTGGGCCGTCACCTCGTAGGTGGCGCTTGCACCGGGCGGGATCGGCCCGCCGGCCCCGGTGAACACCGCCCGGACCCCGGGCAGCTGCGGCAGAGCCGATTCGAGCACCGAGTTGTCCGCATCCTCGGCGATCGCGGCAACGCCGTGGCTGGCGATCTGGCCGACCTGCCACACGTGCACGCCGCGATCGTGGACGACGAACAGTGGCGGCGACAACGGCTGGGATCCGGCTGGGGTCAGGTTGGTGACCGTCACCCGCCAGGTCGCTGCTCCCCCGTCGGCGGCGGTCGCCGCGGACGGCACCGCGATCGTCGTAGCCGCGAGTGCGACAACCGCCACGATGAGTCTGGAAGTACGCATGGCTCTCTCCTCATGCCGGGAAATGTCCGACCCACAGCACGCTAGGAGCCGCGGCGCGGGAAAGGCTTACCAGATCGTTACCGTCCGCTTACGGCCCGCTGCTGCGTGCCAGGCCTTGTAATCGAGCTGACAGTTCTGGACGGGCCGGCCGCCGAGCGGATGCGATAGTTACCGGCCCAACCGGGAGGGTGAGCGATGCGCCGAAGAACGCGCGAGGCCGCTCGGGTGTCCGGGCCTGCCGCAGGCGCCGG
>JAKEEW010000440.1 GCA_022616375.1 Sporichthyaceae bacterium | reverse complement strand
GGGCCCACCCACCGCGTAGGTGCCGCCCTCGACCGTCGCCTGTACCCCACGACCGGTCAGGGACCGGAAGTCGTGCGCCCCGGCCCGCAGCCCGCGGGCGTGCGCGACCGCGACGAGGGCCTTGGCCAGCGGATGCTCGCTGTCGGCCTCGACCGCCCCGCCGATGCGCAGCACCTCATCCTCGGTGTGCCCAGCCGCGGCCGCCGTCGCGACCACGGTGTGTGCCCCCTTGGTCAGGGTTCCGGTCTTGTCGAACAGCACCGCATCGACGGTGCGCATCCGTTCCAGGGCCAGGCGATCCTTGACCAGGATGCCCGCCCGGGCCGACACTGCGGTGGACAGGGCAATCACCAGCGGAATGGCCAGGCCGAGGGCGTGCGGGCAGGCAATGACCAGATCCGTGACGGTACGCACAACGGACTGCCCCACGTCGCCCAGCGCCCACCACACGACAAACGTCACCGCAGCCGCGGCCGTGGCAAGGTAGAACAGCATGGCGGCGAAGCGATCCGCCAGCACCTGGGCCCGCCCGCTGGATGCCTGGGCCTGCGCGACCAGGCGGCCGATGCCGGCCAGTGCGGTGTCCTCGCCCACCGCGTCCACCCGTACCCGCAGCGGCGAGTCGGTGGCGACGGTGCCGGCCACCACCCGGTCGCCGACTCCGCGGGCCACCGGACGCGACTCCCCGGTGATCATGGACTCATCGAGCGCTGCGGCGCCGTCGACGATCCGGCCGTCGGCCGGCACCCGGCCGCCGGAGCGCACCAGCACCACGTCGCCCACGGTCAGCTCACCGACCGCGACCCGCTGGGGCGTATCGCCCTCACCGATGCGTTCGGCCTCATCGGGCAGCAGCGAAGCCAGGGCGGCCAGCGCACCCTGCGCCGCTCCGATGGCCTTCATCTCCTGCCAGTGCCCCAGCAGCATGATGGTGACCAGGGCGGCCAGCTCCCACCAGAAGTCCAGGTCGAACGCCCCGACCGCGGTGGCCGCCGACGCGGCGTACGCCACGGTGATTGCCAT
>JAKEEW010000439.1 GCA_022616375.1 Sporichthyaceae bacterium | reverse complement strand
CGCCCGCCCGCGGGCGATCGCGGCGTCCCAGGCGTCGCCCTTGTCCGGTCCCGGCCGGTCGACCGTCACCGCGCCGGTGAGCACACCGGTCGCCCAGGCCAGCGACTGCTCGAGGAAGTCGGCCGGGGCGAAGATCGCGTCGAAGATGCCCAGACCGTGGGCCTGCGGGGCGCGCAGCATCCGGTTCTGGTTCAGCGCGTTCTCGATCATTACGGTGACCGCGCCGTCGGCTCCGATCAGGTTGGGCAGCAGGTAGGCGCCGCCCCAGCCGGGCAGCAGGCCGAGGAAGCATTCCGGCAGCCCGATCGCGGACACCTCCGCGGACCCGGTCCGGTAGGTGCAATGCAGCGCCACCTCCAGGCCGCCGCCGAGGGCGGCGCCGTTCACGAACGCGAAGCTCGGCACCGGCAGCTCGCCGAGCCGGCGGAACACGTCGTGGCCGCCCTTGGCGATCCCCAGCGCGTCCTTGCGCTTGCGGATCAGCCCCACGCCGGACAGGTCCGCGCCCACCGCGAAGATGAACGGCTTGCCGGTGACGCCGACCCCGACGATGTCCTCGGCCGCGGCGACCTGGTCGATCGCGGCGTCCAGCGCGGCCAGCCCGCCCGGCCCGAACGTGTTCGGCCGGGTGTGATCCTGGCCGTTGTCCAGTGTGATCAGCGCGAACCGCCCGGCCCGTTGCGGCAGTTCGAGGAAGCGCACGAGCGCGTTGGTGACGACCTCGGACTCGAAAACCGTGTCGGTCATGCGGTGCGGTCCTCCTGCGTCTCGCCCTGTTTCTCGCCCTGTGTCTCGCCGGTCCAGTGCGGGTTTTCCCAGATCACGGTGCCACCCATGCCGATCCCGATGCACATTGTGGTCAGCCCGAAGCGGACCTCCGGATGCGCCTCGAAGTGCCGGGCCAGCTGGGTCATGAGCCGGACCCCGGACGAGGCCAGCGGATGACCGACCGCGATCGCGCCGCCGAACGGATTGACCCGCGGGTCGTCGTCGGCGATGCCGAAGTGGTCGAGGAACACCAGCACCTGGACCGCGAACGCCTCGTTGATCTCGAACAGCCCGATGTCGCCGATCGACAACCCGGCCTTGGCCAGCGCCTTCTCGGTGGCAGGCACCGGCCCGACGCCCATCATCTCCGGCGCTACCCCGGCGAACGCGTAGGACACCAGCCGCATCCGCACCGGCAGGCCAAGCTCGGTGGCCACGTCCTCGGCGGCCAGGATGCAGGCCGTGGCGCCGTCGTTGAGCCCCGCCGAGTTGCCCGCGGTGACCTTGCCATGCGGCCGGAACGGGGTCTTCAACGTGGCTAGCGCCTCGACCGTGGTCCCCGGACGCGGTGCCTCGTCGGCGGTGGCCAGGCCCCAGCCCTGCGCGCTACTGCGGGTGGCGATCGGCACCAGGTTGGCCTGGATCGCATCGTCCGCGTACGCCTTGGCCAGCCGCTCCTGGCTGGCGACCGCGAACGCGTCGGCCCGCTCCTTGGTCAGGTGCGGGAACCGGTCGTGCAGGTTCTCCGCGGTCTGGCCCATCACGACCGCGGACTGGTCGATGAGGCCTTCGGAGATGATGCGGGGATTCGGGTCGATCCCCTCCGCCATCGGGTGCCGGCCCATGTGCTCGACCCCGCCGGCGATGACGACGTCGTACGCCCCGAATGCGATCCCGCTCGCGGTCGTCGTGACCGCGGTCATCGCACCCGCGCACATCCGGTCGATCGCGTAGCCGGGCACCGAGATCGGCAGTCCGGCCAGCAGCGACGCGGTCCGGCCGATGGTCAGGCCCTGGTCGCCGATCTGGGTGGTGGCGGCGATGGCCACGTCGTCGACCCGCTCCGGCGGCAGTCCCGGATTGCGCCGCAACAGCTCCCGGATGCACTTGATGACCAGGTCGTCGGCGCGGGTCTCGGCATACATGCCGGCTGGCCCGGCCTTACCGATCGGAGTACGGACACCGTCGACGAAGACGACGTCGCGAACGGGACGGGGCACTGCGCTCTCCTCTGCTGGCGCGGGTCCGAGGTAGCAGAACAGATGCTACTCACAGGTAACAAAGTCCGCACAGCCCCGATGCCGAGGTGCCCGCCCGGCCCCGGACCTACTTGACCATGAACGTACCCGACGCGTGGTCGCCCACGCGCCAGGAGTACTGGCCGGGCTCGGTCAACGTGATGATCGCGTCGAGCTGGTCGCCGGGCGCCACGCCGGTGATCTGCCCGACCTCCTGGCCGTCCGGCCCGATGATCTCCAGGTAGCCCGGCCGCTGGGTGGAGTTGTTCTCCAGCAGGAACGAGATGGTCTCGCCCGGCTTCACGGTCAGCTTCTCCAGGCCGGTCGCGCCGGTGTCGGTCAGCGCAACGACGATCTGACGGTCGAACGCGATCGCCGGGCTCTCCACCGGCGCCGCCTTGCCGGCGATGGTGATCCGCTGCCGGATGCCGGGCCCGGATCCGCCCGGCTTGCAGGCGATCTCGTAGGTTCCGCCGCCGAGCTTGACCACTAGGTCCGCGGATTTGCCCGGCGCGACGTTCTCCACCTCGCTCATCATCCGGGTGAAACCACCCGCGCCGTGCTGGCCGTAGACGTCCACCTCGGTGGGCTTGGTTCCCACGTTCACCACGTCGAAGATCAGCTTGCCGGAGTCGAGCTTGGTGGCCCCGACCGTGCAGGCCGAGTCCGACGACGTGATCTTTACCTTGTTCTCGGCCGAGCCCGGCGGGTTGCCCGCGCAGGCGGCAAGCGCGACTGCGGTGCCGGCGAGCAGGACGGCGGGGACCGGGCGGGACGTGCGCATGGGATGACTCCTCGGCTGCGGGTGGACTGCCCACTCGATCCGAACAACGCCGCGACCGCCCGGAGGTAACTACGCCGTCCGAGCGTCAGCTGGTGGATTCCTTGGTCCGGTGCCGGACCAGCGCCTTCGCCAGCACCTTCGCGGTCTGCTCGCGCTGCCACGGCCGAGCGCCGTAGCCGGACAGGAATCCGTTGATCGACTCGACGGACAGATCGTCCGGCGGTTCCCAGGCCAGCCGGCGCACCGTGTCCGGGGCGAGCAGGTTCTCGGTCGGCAGCCCGTGCTCGTCCGCGATCGCGGCCACTGCCGCACGCAGCGCGGTCAGCCGCTCGGCTGCTACCGGATCCCGATCCGGCCAGCTGCGCGCCGGCGGCGGACCCTCGACGGCCGGCGACGGATCGGGCAGCGCGTCGTCGGGGAGATCGATCGCGGTGGCGATCGCGTTGTGCCATTCGTCCAGCTCGCGCCTTGGACCGCGGGCCATGAACGCGGGTAGCGCGGCCAGCTTCGCCTTGGTCGCCGGCAGTTGCATGGCGGCCTCGATGATGGCCGCGTCGGACAGCACTCGGCCGGGGGAGAGGTCGCGCTGCTGTGCGATCCGGTCCCTGGTCTCCCAGAGCTCCCGCACCACGGCCAGCTGCCTGGCTCGGCGGACCCGGTGGATCCCGGACGTGCGCCGCCATGGTTCGCGCCGCGGCGCCGGGGCCGGCGCGGACGCGATCGCGTCGAACTCCTGCTTGGCCCAGTCCAGCTTCCCGGTGGCGCGCAGCTGCACCTCCAAGGAGTCGCGCAGCTCGATCAGCAGCTCCACGTCGAGTGCGGCATAGCGAAGCCACGGCTCGGGCAGCGGCCGGGTGGACCAGTCCACCGCGCTGTGACCCTTCTCCAGCCGGTAGCCGAGCACGGCCTCCACGATGGTGCCGAGTCCGACCCGTTGGTAGCCCAAGAGGCGACCGGCGAGCTCGGTATCAAACAGCTCACGCGGAGCCATGCCGATCTCGGCCAGGCAGGGCAGATCCTGGCCGGCGGCGTGCAGCACCCATTCGACGTCGGCGATCGCCGCACCCAGCTCGCCGAGGTCCGGGCAGGCGACCGGGTCGACGATCGTGCTGCCGGCGCCGCGCCGGCGCAGTTGGACCAGGTAAGCGCGCTGGCCGTAGCGGTAGCCGGAGGCGCGCTCGGCGTCGACCGCGACCGGACCGGTGCCGGCGGCGAACGCCGCCGCAGCAGCCGCCAGTGCAGGCTGCGAGGTCACCACCGCGGGCAGGCCGTCCCGTGGCGCGAGCAGCGGGGTTGGTTCCCCGATCTCGTCGGTCGGTGCGGCGCTGCTCACCCCCCAACCGTACGCCGTAGCGACCCTTACAACGGCGCAGGCACGTCGGGTGGCCGATGGTCGTGTCTGCCGGTCACCCGGCCTGGGTCCGGTTGGCCCGATCGAGGTCCCGGTGGCCGGATCTAGGTGATGATCCCGTTCCGGAGCGAGATCGCGACCATGCCGGCCCGGTCGCCGGTGCCCAGCTTGCGGGCGATCCGGGCCAGGTGGCTCTTCACAGTCAGGGCGGAAAGCCCCATCGCGTCCCCGATGTCCCGGTTGGACCGGCCGTCGGCCACGTGCCTGATCACCTCGACCTCGCGGCGGGACAGCCCGCCGAGCAGGCCGTTGCCGTTGGCCGGCGTGGCCTGGGTGCGGTCGAGCTGGCGCTCGTTGGACAGGATGAAGCCGCGGACGCCGGCGTTCAGCGCGGCCGCGACCATCCGCAGGTCGCTGACCGACGACACCGCAAGGCAGCCCTGCCATCCGTTGCGGCGCAGCTCGGCGAGCAGGCCGAGCCCGGAACCGTCCGGGAGGGCGAGCTCGGCGATGCACAGGTCACGCGGGCCTGACGTGCGCGCCCACGCCCGGGCCTGCAGCACGCTGGCTGCCTCTACGACCTCTCGGGCGCCGAGGGCACGCAGCCGGCGGACGACCTGAGCGCGCGCATACGGGTCAGGGACGACCACCATCGCGGTGAACCGCGTACCGGCGAGTGCGGGTGCAAGGGCGTGGGGGTCGGCGAGTACCGTCACCGGTCCTCCTGTGTTGCGGTGGGGTGGGTCGGTCCGCGACGGCTGCCGGTGCTGGCTGACCGGGTCGGCGCGAGAGCCTCACCCGATAGATCGGCGCCTGTGCGGGTGGCCTTGAGCAGCGAATTCGTAAACCCCTGCCCGGCGTTTGGGTGTTACCGGTTCGGGGGAGTGGGCCAGGGGAGGGGGTGGCTTTGGGCTGCCCGGATCAGGGCTTGGCGCCGGTTGGTCAACAACACCCAGGTGGCCTAGCGATGATCTAGCGGGCCTTGGGCCGGGCCGGGCGCAGCGGGGTGACCCCGGGCGGTAGCGGCGGCAGCCCGGCGGCGGTGCACAGCAGCTCGCCCCAGGCCTCCAGGTGCGCGTCCAGGCTCTCGCTCAACGGGGTCCAGGAAGCGCGGATCTCAACCTCGGCGGCCGGTGGCCGGTCGGCGAGCTCGCCGAACCCCTCGGATGACACCCGGCTGACCGTCCCGCTCGCCGCGGTGTAGCGGGCGCCGCGCACGTCGAGCGCCTCGGTCAGCCAGCTCCAGCCGACCTCGGCCAGCAGCGGGTCGATCGCGGCCTCCGGGTCGAGATCGGCCCGGACGTAGGTGACCAGCCGGAACGTGCCGGCCCATTCGGCCGGCTCGGCCGGGTCGTGCAGGACCACGAACCGCCCGG
>JAKEEW010000438.1 GCA_022616375.1 Sporichthyaceae bacterium | reverse complement strand
GCGTCGAGAACCGACGGCATCAGCTCGGCGAGCGTGGACTCGCCGTACGGCAGGATCGGCAGGCCCTGCGGCAGGCCGGTCACCCGCGATTCAGCGTGCGTTCCGGGCCGCGGCCACCGCGGTCGTCGCCTCGCTCAACGCGGCCGCGAACGACAGCGTCTGCCGCACCACGTCGGCGCCGTCGCCGGCTTCGCTGACCCGGACCGACAGGTCGTCCACCGACACGCTGCCGGCGTAGCCGTGGTCGGCCTCGCAGTTCGGGTCGGAGCAACCGGCCGGCTCCAGGTCGACCCGGCTCACCCCGCCCCAGCCGATCGTGAGCACCACCTCGCGCGGCGGTGTGCCCGGCAGGTAGCGCGCCGGATCGTCCACGGTCCGGTTGACCACGATCGTGCCGACCCGATCCAACCGCACCGTCTCGGTCGAGGTCGTCGCATACGGTGGCGACGTCGGTGCGTCCGGTGGGTGCTCGTCGGTGTGGCTGACGATCAGCCGGGTCTTGGTCAAGGCCAAGACGGTGACGTGCCGGCGCACCTCCTCACGGTCGAACGTCGTCTCCTGATGGACGACGTACGACGTGATCGGCTCCTTGCCGAGCGCGGTGTCGACCGCCTCCGCAACCAGGGCCGGGTAGTAGCCGGCGCGCTCGATGGCCACCCGCAGCCCGTTGGGACTAATCCTCGTCTCCGCCATACGCCTCATCTTCCCACCGCGGGCTCGGCCACGCCCACGTCGGCGCGCGAATCCTGCGCACCGATCGGGGACCGACCGTCCTGGGCGGGGGTCAGCTGGGCCCGTAGCCGCACCGCCATCAGTGCCGCGACCAGGCAACCCGTCGAAATCAGCCCGATCCAGGCGGCGGCCAGACCGGCGCCGATCAGACCACCGGCGATGACTGGGCCGATGATCAGGGCGACGCTCCAGGTGACCGAGTGCGCGGCGTTGTACCGGCCGCGGATCTCGGCCGGGGCCATGTCGTTGACCAACGCCGGGATGATCGGTGCCCAGATCGTCTCGCCGAGCGCGAACACCATGGTCGATGCCACCAGCAGGCTGACCGCGAGTGAGGTGCCGGGATCCAGCCCGGCCGCGCCGGTGAGCAGCCAGGACGCACCCCAGGCCAGGGTCGCCACGGCCACCGCGGCGGTACGGCTGCGCCCGTGTAGACGTTTCACCACGAGCATCTGGGCGGCCACGATGACCGCGGTGTTGGCCGCGAACGTGAGCGTGAGGGTCCGCGGCGAGATATCCGCCTGCTGGGTGGCGAACGCGGTGAAGCCGGCCTCGAACTGCGCGTATCCGCAGGTGATTGCGACCAGCCCGAGCAGCAGCAGCCGGACGAAGGCGCGGTCCGCGAACACCTCCCGGTAGCCGGCCTGGCGCTCGACCGGCGCCACTGGCTGGGCCCCCGCCGGCTGGGCCCCCGCCGGTCTGCCCCCGCTGGTTCGCCCCCCGCGGGCGCGGTCACCGGGCCACCGACCGCACGCAGGCTCAGCTGCACCAGCACCCGAGCACCGAAGGCCACCCCACTGATCAGGTAGAGCAGCTCGAACGTGCTGGGCCGGCCCGTGTCGACGATCGCGGCCGACACCAGCCCGCCCAGTCCGATACCGAGGTTGAGCAGCGCGAACTGCAACCCGTAGACGTGCTGGCGGTGCTCGACCGGCACCAGCGAGGCGACCATGGCGTTGCCGGGTCCGTGCAGCCCGGAGTTGCCGATCGCGGCCGCGGTGCCAACCGCGAACGCCTGCCAGGTGTGTTCCACCAGGCCGTATCCGACGACGGAGAACGCGATGATCGCCAGCGAGACGACCAGGATCGGACCCGGCCCGTACCGGTCGACCAGTACTCCGGTCGGGCCGGCCATCACCAGCGTGACCAGCGCCATCCAGGCCAGCACCAGGCCCACGGTCAAGGTCGAGATCCCGCGCACGTCGTGCAGATAGACCATGAGGAACGGCAGGGTGAGACCGATTCCGAGCGAGGAGAATCCGACTCCGACCAGGTAGCGGCGGACTAACGGGGAGACCGGGTCTCGACCATCTGTCACGTACCGAGTCTGCCGAGCAGTCCTTACCGGTCGCCACCGAATAAGTGCCAATTGTGGCACCGCGGCCGGTCAATTCTCGGCCAGCAGCGCCCGCACTTGTTGATCGGTGGTCTGCTCGAAGTTCGCGTAGAACGCGCCGACACCGCCGAACCGGTGCGGCCGCAGCGGGCACACCACCTCGAGCCCGGCCGCGCCGAACTCGGTCACCGTGTCCAGCGGCGCCACCGGGACCGCTACCACGATCCGGCTGGCGCCCATCGCCTCAACTGCAGCGGCCGCCGCGCGCATGGTCGCGCCGGTGGCCAGGCCGTCGTCGACCAGGATCACGGTGGCGCCACCGACCTCGGGGGCGGCCCGGTCGCCCCGGTAGGCCCGCTCCCGGCGGACCAGCTCGGAAGTCTCGGCCGCGGTCACCGCGTCCAGCGCGCCGGCCGGGATACCGAGCTGGCCGATCACGTCGTCGTTGAGCACCCGGGTGCCACCGGCGGCGATCGCCCCCATCGCCAGCTCTTCGTAACCGGGCACGCCGAGCTTGCGGACTACGAACGCATCAAGCGGCGCGTCCAGCGCCTTGGCCACCTCGGCCGCCACCACCACGCCACCGCGGGGCAGCCCGAGCACCAGCACATCGGGCTGACCGGCGAACTCGATCAATAGGCGTCCGAGCACCCGCCCGGCCTCCACGCGATCGGCGTAGCCGTTCACCCGACAACCGTATCTCTGGCCGTGATCGTTCCGCTGCCCCCAAAGGCCAGCTAGCGTGGCGATTCATGGACCTGGCCATGACCCCGGAGGTGGCCGACGCGCTCGCCAGCAGCGATCCGGTCGTGGCTCTGGAAAGCACGATCATCAGTCACGGCCTGCCCAGGCCGGACAACCTGCGGATCGCCAGAGAGATCGAGGCCACGGTCCGGGACGCCGGAGCAGTTCCGGCCACCATTGCCGTGCTGCACGGTGCGGTCCAGATCGGGCTGGACGACGAGGCGATCGCCGAGATCGCCGGCAACCCCGAGGTCGCGAAGGTCAGCGTGCGCGATCTGGCGATCGCGCTGGCTCGGCATCTGCCTGGCGCGACCACCGTTGCCAGCACCGCCTACCTGGCCGGCCTGGCCGGGATCCGGGTGTTCGCCACCGGCGGGCTGGGCGGCGTGCACCGGGACGCCGCGGAGTCCTACGACGAGTCCGCCGATCTGTTCACGCTCGCCGAGACCCCGGTGACGGTCGTCTGCGCCGGAGTGAAGTCGATCCTGGACGTGCCGGCCACGCTGGAGCGGCTGGAAACGCTGTCGGTCGGGCTGGTGGGCTACCGGACCGACCGGTTCCCCGGCTTCTACCGCACCGACTCGGGACAGCCGGTGCCGTGGCGGGCCAACTCGCCGGAGGAGGTCGCCGAGATCATGGAGATGCGCAATCAGCTCGCCCAGCGCCAGGCGCTGGTGGTGGCCAACCCACTGGCCGAGCACGAGCAGCTGGACCCGCGGCTGCACGACCGGGTGCTGGCCGACGGACTGGCCGAGCTCACCGCGGCCGGCGTCCGGGGCAAGGACGTTACGCCGTTCCTGCTCGGGTACTTCCACGAGCACACCGGCGGCGCCAGCCTGGCCGCGAACGTACGGCTGGTGCGCGGCAACGCGGCCCTGGCCGCCCGGATCGCGGTAGCCTACGCCGCCCTTCCCCGATGATGACCGAGTCGACGAGTATCGGACCTCCCGGCGTGGTCGTGGTGGGCGATGTGATGACCGATGTCGTGGCGCGGCTGGATGGCCCGCTCGCGGTCGGCTCAGATTCG
>JAKEEW010000437.1 GCA_022616375.1 Sporichthyaceae bacterium | reverse complement strand
GTCGCGCAGTAGCGCTCGCCACCCGGGTCGCGCAGTAGCGCTCGCTACGGCAGCGGCCAGCTGTGCACCGGCTCGCCGGACTCCATGTACTCGGTGTAGACCCTGGTCATCTCGGTCAGCGCGGTAGGCCGGTCGAGCCCGAGCCGGTCGGTGAGGTAGTCGAACATCGCGGCCTGCCAGCTGGCCCCGTTGCGGCGCCGCCGGCAGCGCTGCTCGATGATGCCGAGCAGCCGGTCGCGTTCGCGTGACTCGATCCGGTAGCGATCCAGGCCCTCGTACGCCAGCGGCAGCAGCTTGCGCAGCACCAGCTCGGGCGCCGGCCCCTCGCCGAGCACCGGCCAGTACATCCGCGCGTCCAGCCCGTAGCGGGCACCGGCGTAGAAGTTGTCCTTGGCCGCGCTGAACGGCATCCGCCGCCACACCGGCCGCTCCTGCTCGGACAGGGCTCGGACTAAGCCGTAGTAGAGCGCCGCGTTGGCCAGCATGTCGACCACGGTCGGGCCGGCCGGCAGCACCCGGTTCTCCACCCGCACGTGCGGCTTGCCGCGGGCGACGTCGTAGACCGGGCGGTTCCACCGCCAGACCGTGCCGTTGTGCAGCTTGAGCTCGGGTAGGTGCGGCACCTCGCCGGCGTCCAGCAGGTGCACCGGATCCTCGTCCTCGAACAGCGGCAGCAGGGTCGGGAAGTACCTGACGTTCTCCTCGAACAGCTCGAGCACCGAGCCGCACCAGCGCTCGCCGAAGTAGACCCGCGGCCGCACTCCCTGCGCGATCAGCTCTTCGGAACGGGTGTCGGTGGCCTGCTCGAACAGGATCGACCTGGTCTCTCGCCACAGCTGCCGGCCGAGGAAGAACGGGGAGTTCGCGCCGACCGCGAGCTGGACCCCGGCGATCGCCTGGGCGGCGTTCCAGGTCGGCGCGAACGCCGGAGCGTCGACCTGCAGGTGGAACTGGACGCTGGTGCCGGCCGCCTCCAGGATGATCGAGCCGACCTCCACCGCGAGGTGCTCGACCCCGTCGATCGCGATCGACAGGTTCTCCCCGCGGGCCTCGATGATCTGCTGGTTGAGCAGCCAGTAGCGTGGGTTCGAACTGAACGTCGCGGTGGTGTGCGCATCACCGAATGTCGGCAGGATGCCGATCATCACGATGTGCGCACCCATCTCGTTGGCCTTGCGGTTGGCGTAGTTGAGGCTGGTGCGCAACTCCTCCTCGAGCTCGCTGAACACGGTGCCGGCCAGCTTGTGCGGGGCGATGTTCACCTCGATGTTGAACTGGCCGAGCTCGGTCTGGAAATCCTGGGACGCAATTCGGGCGAGCACCTGCTCGTTGATGTTGACCGGTGTCTGGTCGTCGCCGGCCAGGTTGAGCTCGAGCTCGATGCCCATCAGCTTGCGACCGGTCTCGAACCGGCCCTCCAGCAGCATCCGCTCGAACACCCAGAGGCATCGCTTCAGTTTGTGCCGGTACCGTTGCCGATCCTCGCGTGTGAAGACGTCCGTAGAGAGACGTTCTCCCATCCCCCAGTGCTCCTCCCTGCCGAGCCCCGTGACCTAGGCCCCGTGCCCGGCCATGCCCGCCCTGTTCGTGGCCATACCCCGATTTGTCGGCCGGGAAATGTATTTCCGCGGCTTCTCGCCGGGGATCCGCCATCGTGTCCGGATATTGAGATGAACCGTCCACGATTGACCGCCCTGAAATCCCTCGTCCGGCCGTGCCGGGTTCACTCGTGCGGGCCTCTCGGGTGACGGCCAGCCCGCCTAACCTCGTGCCGAGGCATGATCACGGCGAGCTGGCTCACCCGGATGGGGGTGCGAAGATGGCACGCGGCACCGGAGCGAGCCCGGCTCGGAGAATCTCGGAAGCCGTTGCTGGCGCGGTACTGACCGCGCTGGTTGCCGGCTGCGCGCCGCTGACCGTGGCCAACCAGGTCCGGGTCGCCGCGACGATCGACCCTGCGGTGGCGCCCGCACCGGCCAACTCACCGACTCCGCCGAACCCCTCCGCTCCCGCGGCGCCTGCCCCACCCGCGTCCGCCCCTCCGGCTGATCCGGTTGCATCGGTCGACCCGGCTGCACCGCTCGACCCGGCTGCACCGCTCGACCCGGCCGAGCGGGCGCCCAGCGCGCCCGAGCCGGCCTTGACGCCGCCACCACCGGATCCCACGCCAGGCGTCGTGACCACGATGGCGCCGGTCGCGACCGGGATCGCGCCGGCCGTGCCGCGGCGCTGGCTGCCCGGCCTGCCGCAGGACGAGAAGCCGGTCGTCGCGCTCGCGCCCAACCCGGACGCGGTC
This sequence comes from Sporichthyaceae bacterium, assembly GCA_022616375.1. Lineage (GTDB taxonomy): Bacteria > Actinomycetota > Actinomycetes > JAKEEW01 > JAKEEW01 > JAKEEW01. The sequence continues at coordinate 4,897 of JAKEEW010000437.1, read as the reverse complement.
GAGTCCTCGATGGAGCTGCCGCCGCCCACCGGCAACACGCCTACCACATACGCGCTGACCAGGACCATGCACCGCAGCGGCAAGTGGGTCTCGCTCACCATCGACGACGGTCCGGACCCGCTCTACACCCCGACCGTGCTCGACCTGCTGGCCAAATACCGGATCCGGGGCACGTTCTGCGTGGTCGGCGAGATGGTGCAGGAGTATCCGGATCTGATCCGCCGGATCGCTGCCGAGGGACACCTGTTCTGCAACCACACGATGTACCACAGCATGCAGCTCGGCCACCGGTCGCAGGCCGAGATCGCGGCCGAGCTGCGACGGGTCAACGACCTCATCCACGAGCTGGTGCCTGGCGCGCCGATCCTGTGGTTCCGAGCCCCGGGTGCCGCGTTTACGCCCCGGCTGAACAAGGTCGCGGCCAAGCTCGGCATGCAACCGCTGGCCTGGTCCGTGGACCCGTCCGACTGGCAGCGGCCGCCGGCGAGTGTGATCGTCAAGCGCATCAAGGAGCAGGTCGGCGACACCGGGGTGATCCTGGTGCACGACGGCGGCGGGCCGCGGGTGCAGACGCTGAAGGCGCTGGCGCAGATCCTGCCCTGGTTGATCCAGCAGGGTTACCGCTTCGACGACCCCGGTATCGGCTCGCCGTAGCCGGGTCGGCCCCCCGTCGCCAGCGGCGGGCTCCACCGGCAGCGGCCAAGATCGCTGTTTTCATGATCTCCTTGGTCGCCGACCTGCGGGTTTACACCAAAGCAATCATGAAAACAGCGATCTTGGACTGGCGGGACTGGCGGGACTGGCGGGCCAGGCGGGACTGGCGGGCCAGGCGGGCGCGTCGGCCGTGGAACGCACTGTGACCCCCACGATGGGGGGTCACAGTATCCGTCAGCGGATCGCACCGGACGGCTAGTCAGCCGAGCGCGATACGCCCGCTCCCGCGAGCGCCGCGGTTGCGACCGGGCCAGCGGACCCACCATCTCGGGGTGCCGGGCTGCCCTGCCACCCGTCGGACTGGTCCGCACCTGCTTCGGTCCGGCGGTCACGCCGGCGACGGCCTGGGCCGCGCCGGATGGCCAGCTCGGACAGCCGCACGGTACGGCTCCGGCGGCCGCGATGCCGGCCGGTCTTATGGTTCTGCATCTGCCTGTCCTCTCGAACGGGCTGAACGCAGGCCGCAGTCCGGCCGGTCATCCCGGCTCTTCGCGGCTCGCATTCAGCGAGATAGCGAAGAGCGGGATGCGCTCTTCAGTTATCGGATGCTTCGAGTCAAGCACCGCGGCCCGGAACTGGCCAGCCCCGGAACTGGCCAGCCCCGGGCTAGCGGGCACGCGGGCCGGACTGCAGAATGTGAGCCCGTGACCTCGACGCCCGGAGACGACGCGCAGCCGCGGCCCTACGCGATCCTGGACATCGACGGTGTACTGGCCGACAGCGAGCACCGGATGCATCATCTGCGACCCGGGCGGAAGAACTGGAACGCGTTCTTCGCCGCCGCGCCGCAGGATCCGCCGCTCGCCGAGGGCGTCGAAGTGGCGCACACCCTGGCCCGCGACCACGACATCGCCTACGTCACGGGCCGGCCGGCCCGCTACCGCAGCGCGACGCTGGACTGGCTGGACGGGCACGGCCTGCCACCTGGCCTGTTGATCATGCGGTCGGCCGACGACCGCCGGCCGGCCAGTGTCATCAAGTTGGCGGCGATCCGCCGGCTGGCCGCGGCCAAGCCGGTCGCGGTGATAGTCGACGACGATCCGGACGTGTGCGACGCGGCCAGGCAGGCCGGTTTCACCGTGTTCGAGGCGACCTGGGCGCCAGAGAACCGGCCGCGCCGATCGGGCCGCACCCCCGGCCCGGAGCAGCCGTGATCAACAGATGGTGATCCCGGCTGACCGTATGTGATCATCAAAGAGAACGATTCGGGAACACGACCGGAAAATCCAAGCCAAGACCGGCTACCGCGAGTCACACTTGACGGGTAAGGAGTTGCACGATCACGGAGGGGCACGATGTTGTGCGAGCACGAGCCGGCCTGCCCGCCGGCTAGCGCGCTCGATCGGGAGGCGGCGCACACCGTAGCCACGCACCCTGAGCAGGGCTGGAGCCTGCTCTGCAACGGTGTGGTGCTGTTCGAGGACACCGGCGAGCTGCTGCCGGACGGTCAGATCGTGGCGCCGCACCGGCCCACGGACATACCGAGGCAGCGGACCCGCTAGACGCCATCGCGTGCCGGGTCGAGGAATCTCTAGGCGTAAGCCTCGATCGGCGGGCACGCGCACACCAGGTTGCGGTCGCCGTAGGCGCCGTCGATCCGCCGCACCGGCGGCCAGTACTTGTTCTCCCGCAGCGAGGCAACCGGGTACACCGCTTCTTCCCTGGTGTACGGATGCGACCACTCCCCGACCAGGCTGGCCGCGGTGTGCGGTGCGTTGTGCAGCGGGTTGTCCTTGCGCGGCCACTTCTTCGCCGCGACCCGGCCGATCTCGCCCTTGATCGCGATCATCGCCTCGCAGAACCGGTCGAGCTCGGCCAGATCCTCGGACTCGGTCGGCTCGATCATCAGCGTGCCGGCCACCGGGAAGGACATGGTCGGGGCGTGGAAGCCGTAGTCGATCAGCCGCTTGGCGACGTCGTCTACGGTGACCCCGGTCTCCTTGGTGATCGTGCGCAGATCCACGATGCACTCGTGTGCGACCAGTCCGCCCGGGCCGGTGTAGAGCACGGGGAAATGCCCGGACAGCCGCTTGGCCACGTAGTTCGCGGCGAGGATCGCGCACTGGGTGGCCCGGACCAGCCCGTCCGGTCCCATCAGCCGGATGTAGGCCCAGGAGATCGGCAGGATCCCGGCCGAGCCCCACGGTGCACCCGAGATCGGGCCGATCCCGCTGGCCGGGCCAGCGGCCGGCTGCAGCGGGTGGTTGGGCAGGTACGGCGCGAGGTGCTCGCGCACCGCCACCGGGCCGACCCCGGGACCGCCGCCACCGTGCGGGATGCAGAACGTCTTGTGCAGGTTCAGGTGCGACACGTCGGCCCCGAACGAGCCCGGCTTGGCCAGCCCGACCAATGCGTTGAGGTTCGCCCCGTCCACATAGACCTGGCCGCCGGCATCGTGCACGAGCCCGCAGATGTCGCCGATCGCCTCTTCGAACACGCCGTGGGTGGACGGGTAGGTGACCATCAGCACCGCCAGGTCATCCCGGTGCTGCTCGACCTTCGCCTTGAGGTCGTCGACGTCCACGTCGCCGTTGTCCCGGCACGCGACCACCACGACCTGCATCCCGGCCATCACCGCGCTGGCCGCGTTGGTGCCGTGCGCGCTGGACGGGATCAGGCAGATCGTGCGGTGCTCGTCGCCGTTGGCCCGGTGGTAGGCGCGCACCGCGAGCAGGCCGGCGAGCTCGCCCTGCGAGCCGGCGTTGGGCTGCACCGACACCGCGGCATACCCGGTGATCTCCAGCAGCCAGCGCTCCAGCTGCCGGATCAACGCCAGGTAGCCCTCGGCGTCGCCGAGCGGCGCGAACGGATGGATCCGGGCGAACTCCGGCCAGGTCACGGCAGCCATCTCGGCGGTCGCGTTGAGCTTCATCGTGCACGAGCCGAGCGGGATCATCGAGCGGTCCAGCGCGATGTCCTTGTCGGCCAGCCGGCGCAGGTAGCGCAGCATCGCGGTCTCGCTGTGGTGCTGGTGGAACACCGGGTGGGTCAGGTAGTCGGACTGCCGGGCCAGGGCGGCCGGCAGCGCATCCGGGGTGCCCGCGTCGAGCACGTCGACCCGCTGCCCGCTGACCCCGAACGCGGACCACACCGCGGCCAGGTCGGCCCTGGTGGTCGCCTCGTCACAGGCCACCGCCACGTGATCCGCATCGACCCGGCGCAGGTTGATGCCCCGATCCCGAGCCGCGGCCACGACCGCGTCGGCCCGACCCGGAAACCGGGCCAGCACGGTGTCGAAGAACTCGTCGTACGCCACCGCGATCCCGCCGGCCCGCAGCCCGGCGGCCAGGATCGCCGCGTACCGGTGCACCCGTTGCGCGATCGCCCGCAGCCCGGCCGGGCCGTGGTAGACCGCATACGCGCCGGCCATCACCGCGAGCAGCACCTGCGCGGTGCAGATGTTGCTGGTCGCCTTCTCCCGCCGGATGTGCTGCTCGCGGGTCTGTAGCGCCAGCCGGTAGGCCGGCGAACCGTCGGCGTCGACCGACACCCCGACCAGCCGGCCCGGCAGCTGGCGCTCGAGCCCGGTGCGCACCGCTAGGTAACCGGCGTGCGGGCCACCGAAGGCGAGCGGCACGCCGAACCGCTGCGCGCTGCCGACCGCGATGTCGGCACCGAGCTCACCCGGGGACTGCAGCAGGGTCAGCGCGAGCAGGTCGGCGGCGACCGCGACCAGCGCGCCACGCTCATGCGCGGCCTCGATCAGCGGGCGGAAGTCCCGGACCGTGCCGGACCGGCCCGGATACTGCACCAGCAGGCCGAACAGCTCGCCATCCGGCAGACCGGCGGACAGGTCGGCGACGTCGATCTCGATCCCGGCCGGCCGTGCCCTGGTCTGCAGGACGCCGATGGTCTGCGGCAGGCAGTCCGCGTCGACCACCAACCGCATGCTTTGGTTGCGCTTGGGCGCGCTGCGTCTGGCCAGCGACATCGCCTCGGCCGCGGCGGTCGCCTCGTCCAGCAGCGACGCGCCCGCGGTGGCCAGACCGGTCAGATCGGCCACCATGGTCTGGAAGTTCAGCAGGGCCTCGAGCCGACCCTGGGAGATCTCGGGTTGGTAGGGCGTATAGGCGGTGTACCAGCCGGGGTTCTCCAGCACGTTGCGCTGGATGACCGGCGGCGTGATCGTGTCGGAGTAGCCGAGCCCGATCATTTGCACCATCGGGCGGTTCCGGCTGGCCAG
>JAKEEW010000053.1 GCA_022616375.1 Sporichthyaceae bacterium | reverse complement strand
TGAGCCTGCTGATCCAGCAGGCCGCGCTTCAGGTAGAGCTGATGACCGGGCGCGCCGGGGTGGCCGGGCAGGTGATCCCGGCGATGCAGCGGGCCGCGGCAAGCGCACGCGCGCGCTGAGCCGTCATCGTAAGCTGGCGCCGTGCTAGCCGCCGTGCTGTCCATCGGTCTGCTCGGCGCGCTGGTGGGTGCGTACCTGCCCGGCGTGATCGAGCGGGTTCCGGCCGGCCAGCCGGTTCTGACCGGTGGCCCGGCTGCGGCGCTGCCACCGCCGGCCGACCGTCGCTCGTTACCGGTCATCATTGCGACCGGCGCCGTGTTCGCGCTGATCGCCGGCCGGCTCGGCTGGTCGGCCGAGCTGCCGGCCTACCTCTACCTCGGCGCGGTCGGCGTGGCGCTGGCCGCGATCGACCTGATCCACCACCGGCTGCCCAACGCGCTGACCCTGCCCAGCTACGTGATCAGTGCCATCCTGCTGGCGGTGGCCGCACTGGTCAGGGCGGCACCGGGTCCGCTGCTGCGCGCACTGGCCGGGCTGGCCGTGCTGTACGCGTTCTACTACCTGCTCATGCTGATCTACCCAGCGGGGATGGGGTTCGGCGACGTCAAGCTGGCCGGAATCATCGGCCTCTACCTCGGCTGGCTGGGCTGGACCGAGGTGGTCGTGGGCGGCTTTCTCGGGTTCGTGATCGGCGCGTTCGCCGGGCTCGGCCTGATGGCGGTGTGCCGGGCGAACCGCAAGACCACTCTGCCGTTCGGCCCGGCCATGCTGCTCGGCACGCTGGTCGCGATCGTGGCCGGCGAGTGGATCGCGGACTGGTATCTCGGGGGTATCACCGGCTAGCCACACCGCCGCGTGGCAGGATCGCTCCATGCTGCGCTGGCTCACCGCGGGGGAGTCGCACGGGCCGGCCCTGGTGGCGATCCTCGAGGGCCTGCCGGCCGGCGTCGGGATCACCACCGACGACCTGCGCCAGGCCCTGGCCAGGCGCCGGCACGGCTACGGTCGCGGGGCCCGGATGGGTTTCGAGCGCGACGACGTGGAGTTCCTCGGCGGGGTGCGGCACGGCCGCACGCTCGGCGGGCCGGTCGCGGTGCGGATCGGCAACACCGAATGGCCGAAGTGGCAGACGGTGATGGCCGCCGACCCGGTGGACGAGGCGGAGCTCGAGGGGCTGGCCCGCAACGCGCCGCTGACCCGGCCGAGGCCGGGGCACGCCGATCTGGCCGGGATGCAGAAGTACGCGGTCACCGACGCCCGCCCGATCCTGGAGCGGGCCAGCGCCAGGGAGACCGCGGCCCGGGTCGCGCTCGGTGCGGTCGCCAGCGCGTTCCTCGGCCAGGCGGTCGGAGTCGAGGTGCTCAGCCACGTGGTCGGGATCGGCACCGCCGTGGCGCCGGACCCGACCCTGCCCAAGCCGGCCGACCTGGCCCGGATCGACGCCGACCCGGTGCGCTGCTTCGACCCGGATGGCAGTGCCGCGATGGTGGCCGAGATCGAGGCGGCCCGACGCGCCGGCGACACACTCGGCGGCGTGGTCGAGGTGCTCGCGTACGGGCTCCCGCCCGGGCTGGGCAGCCACGTGCACTGGGACCGCCGGCTCGACGGCCGGCTCGCCGGCGCGCTGATGAGCATCCACGCCATCAAGGGCGTCGCGGTCGGGGACGGGTTCGAGCTGGCCAAGCTGCCCGGATCGCAGGCGCACGACGAGATCGAGACCACCGACGGCGCGGTGCGCCGGCGCACCGGCCGGGCCGGCGGTACCGAAGGCGGGATGAGCACCGGGGAGATCCTGCGGGTCCGGGCCGCGATGAAGCCGATCTCGACGGTGCCGAAGGCGCTGGACACCGTCGACGTCGCGACCGGAGAACCGGCTCGGGCGATCAGCCAGCGCTCCGACGTCTGCGCGGTGCCGGCCGCGGGCGTGGTAGCCGAGGCGATGGTCGCGCTGGTGCTGGCCGACGCGGTGCTGGAGAAGTTCGGCGGCGACTCGCTGGCCGAGACCGCGCGGAACGCTCGTGCCTACCTCGACTCGCTCGTGGTTCGTTGAGGGGATGGCGGGCGCTTGTGTCTCCTCCAGTCGCCGTGCTCGTCGGACCTCCCGGCTCGGGCAAGACCGCCGTGGGCGAGCTGCTGGCCGCCAGGCTCGGCACCACCTTCCGGGACACCGACACCGACATCACCACCCGGGCCGGCAAGTCGGTGGCCGAGATCTTCGTCGACGACGGCGAGCCGACGTTTCGGGCCATGGAGCGGGCCGCGGTCCGCACCGCGCTCGCCGAGCACGACGGCGTCCTGGCGCTCGGTGGTGGAGCGGTCGGGGACGAGGGCACCCGGGCGATCCTGGTCGGCCATCGGGTGATCTTCCTCGAGGTAGGGCTGACCGAGGCCGCGACCCGGGTCGGGCTCAACCGGGACCGGCCGCTGCTGCTCGGCAACGTCAGGTCCAGACTCCGCGCGTTGATGGACGAGCGGCGCCCGTACTACCTCGAGGTGGCCACTGCCACCATCGACACCAACGGGCTGAGCGCGCAACAGGTGGCCGATGCGGTCGCCCTGCTGGTCGTGGGGGCGGTATGAGCGCGGCCGGCCCGGGCAGCACCCGGATCACCGTCGGCGGCGTCCGCGGCGTCGGCGGCTCCGGCGGCGGAGTGGGCGGCGACTCGGCCGGCGACCGGCCCTACGACGTCGTCATCGGCACCGGGCTACTCGGCGAGCTGCCCGGACTGCTGCCCGCGACGGCCACCAGGGTCGCCGTGCTGCATCCGCGGGCGCTGCGGCTGACCGGCGAAGCGGTCCGGCTCGACCTGGCCGAGCGGGGCTACCAGGCGCAGGCCATCGAGCTCCCGGACGGTGAGGACGCCAAGGACCTTGCGGTCGCCGGCCACTGCTGGTCGGTGCTCGGCCGGTGCGGCTTCACCCGGACCGACGCGCTGGTCGCGATCGGCGGCGGCGCCACCACCGACCTGGCCGGGTTCGTGGCCGCGAGCTGGCTGCGCGGCGTGGCGGTGGTGCACCTGCCCACCACGCTGCTCGGCATGGTGGACGCTGCCGTCGGCGGCAAGACCGCGATCAACACAGCGGAGGGCAAGAATCTGGTCGGCGCGTTCCACTCGCCGGTCGGCGTGCTGGCGGATCTGGCGACCCTGGAGACGCTGCCTGGACCGGACTACCTGGCCGGGCTGGCCGAGGTGGTCAAGGCCGGGTTCATCGCCGACCCGGTCATCCTCGACCTGATCGAGGCCGACCCGGCCGCGGCCACCCGACCGTCGGGGCCGCACACCCAGCAGCTGATCGAGCGTTCGATCGCGGTCAAGGCGGCGGTGGTCGGTGCCGACCCGCTCGAGCGCGGCGGTAGCGGCACCGGCGTGGGAATCGGCCGGCTGATGCTCAACTACGGTCACACCCTCGGGCACGCGATCGAGAAGGTTGAGCACTACCGGTTCCGGCACGGCGTCGCGGTGTCGATCGGCATGGTGTTCGCCGCCGAGCTGGCCCGGATCGCCGGCCGGCTGGACGAGAAGACCGCGGACCGGCACCGTGAGCTGCTCGGCGCGCTCGGACTTCCGGTCGGCTACCGGGCCCAGGCCTGGCCGCAGCTGCTGGATGCGATGCAGGTGGACAAGAAGACCCAGGGCGACCGGTTGCGTTTCGTCGTGTTGGACGGGCTGGCCGAGCCGGGCCTGCTCGAGGCGCCGGACCCGGCGCTGCTGGTCGCCGCCTACGCGGAGGTAGCCGCCGATGACTGAGTCCGTGCCGGCCCGGCAGCCCCAATCGGCCGGCCAGCCTCAGCCGGCCCG
>JAKEEW010000052.1 GCA_022616375.1 Sporichthyaceae bacterium | reverse complement strand
GAGCGAGGCGGTCCAGTGAGCGAGCGTAGCGAGCGAACAAGGAAGCAGAGCGCTTCTACGGCTCACCGGGCAGCCGAGCGGAGCGAGGCGGTCCAGTGAGCCGTGCCGACCTGGACAAGAATCCGCAGGACGTCGCGGCGATGTTCGACGACGTGGCCGAACGCTACGACCGGACTAACGACCTGCTCTCGCTGTTCCAGTGCCGGCGGTGGCGCCGGGCGACGACCGAGGCGGTGGCTGCCCAGCCCGGGCAGTGGGTGCTCGACCTGGCCGCCGGCACCGGCACCTCGTCCGAGCCGTTCGCCCGGTCCGGGGCCCGGGTAGTGCCGTGCGACTTCTCGCTCGGGATGCTCCGGGTCGGCAAGCGGGCCAGGCCCGAGCTGGACTTCACCGCCGGCGACGCGCTGCGGTTGCCGTTCGCCGACGCAGCGTTCGACGCGGTTACGATCTCGTTCGGACTGCGCAACGTGCACGATCCGGATCGCGCCCTGGCCGAGCTGTGGCGGGTCGCCAAGCCGGGCGGCCGGCTGGTGGTGTGCGAGTTCAGCCACCCGTCCTGGCGGCCGTTCCGGACGCTGTACGTGGAGTACCTGATGCGGGCGCTCCCGCCCGTGGCCAGACGGGTCAGCAGCAGCCCGGACGCCTACGTCTACCTGGCCGAGTCGATCCGCGATTGGCCGGCTCAGGCGGCGCTGGCGGAGCGGATCGCGGCCGCCGGCTGGGCCGACGTGGGTTGGCGCGACCTGTCCGGTGGGATCGTCGCGATCCACCGCGCGATCAAGCCGGCGACCTGATCCAGTACTGCCGCGGCACACCGGTCGCGGCACAGTCGGGGGTGTGCGCACACGTTCGGCGCCGTACCCCTAGACTGGGCACTCGCCATGCTCGTGAAGAGCTTCACAAGCGCGGGCAGGGCCACAAAAGCACGCAATCGGATGAGAGAGCCTGCCGTGGTGGACAGCGAGCGTAGCGCCGATGTCATCGTCGTCGGTGCCGGCCCGTCGGGTTCGACCACGGCCTACTACCTGGCCAGAGCCGGGCTCGACGTCGCCCTGCTGGAGAAGGCGTCCTTCCCCAGGGAAAAGGTGTGCGGCGACGGGCTGACCCCGCGCGCGGTCAAGGCCCTGGTCAACATGGGCATCGACACCAGCGAGAAGTCCGGCTGGCTGCACAACAAGGGCCTGCGGATCATCGGTGGTGGGGTCCGGATCGAGGTGGACTGGCCGGCCCTGTCCGCCTACCCGAGCTACGGCCTGGTCCGCCCGCGCACCGACTTCGACCAGCTCCTGGCTCGGCAGGCAGTGGCCGCCGGGGCGAAGCTGGAAGAGCAGACCACCGTGACCGGGCCGATCCGGGACGAGCGCACCGACCGGATTGTCGGGGTCACTGCGCGCACCGCCGAGGGACCGGTGAACTACCGGGCGCCGCTGGTGGTGGCCGCCGACGGCAACTCGACCCGGCTGTCGATCGCGATGGGGCTGCACAAGCGGGACGACCGGCCGATGGGCGTCGCGGTCCGGACCTACTTCACCAGCCCGCGGCACGACGACGACTGGCTGGAGTCGCACCTGGAGCTGTGGGACCGCCGCACCGCGAAGTCGACCTTGCTGCCCGGCTACGGCTGGATTTTCGGGATGGGCGACGGCACCTCGAACGTGGGCCTCGGCCTGCTCAACACCAGCAAGGCGTTCCAGAACATCGACTACAAGGACCTGCTCACCGCCTGGTTGGGCGGGCTCCCCGAGGACTGGGGATTCATCGAGGCCAACCGCACCCAGCCGGTGCGCGGGGCGGCCTTGCCGATGGGCTTCAACCGGCAACCGCACTACACCCGCGGGCTGGTCCTGGTCGGCGACGCCGGCGGCATGGTCAACCCGTTCAACGGCGAAGGCATCGCCTACGCGATGGAGTCCGGTGAGATGGCGGCCGCCGCGATCACCCAGGCGCTGGCCCGTCCCACTGCTGCCAGCCGGGAGCAGGGCCTGCAGGACTACCCCCGGCTACTCAAGTCCACCTACGGCGGCTACTACACTCTCGGCCGCCTGTTCGTGAAGGCCATCGGCAACCCCGCGCTGATGCGGGTAGCCACCCGGCACGGGCTGCCGCACCCGACCTTGATGCGGTTCACGCTCAAGCTGCTGGCGAACCTGACCGATCCGCGCGGCGGGGACGCGATGGACCGGCTCATCAACGCGATGGCGAGGGTTGCTCCGGCGGCCTAGCTCAACGCCCGGATCCGTTACCGAGACACAGAGGGGAGCGCGCGGGGTGAATCTGTGGGTTCCGATCGTCGTCCTGGGCGCTATCGCCGCGGCATTCGCGGTGTTTTCCATCATCGCCGGCACGCTCGCCGGCCCCAAGCGCTACAACCGGGCCAAGCTGGACGCCTACGAGTGCGGCATCGAGCCGACCCCACAGCCGGTCGGCGGCGGCCGGTTCCCGGTGAAGTACTACCTGACCGCGATGCTGTTCATCGTGTTCGACGTCGAGATCGTCTTCCTCTACCCGTGGGCGGTCGCGTTCGACTCGTTCGCCGGGTTCTTCGCGCTGATCGAAATGGTGTTGTTCATCCTCACCGTCTTCGTCGCCTACGTGTACGTGTGGCGCCGCGGCGGCCTGGAGTGGGACTGACGAATATGGGCATCGAGGAAAAACTCCCGAGCGGGATCCTGCTCTCCACGGTCGAGAAGCTGGTCGGCGTGGCCCGGAAGAACTCGCTGTGGCCGGCGACGTTCGGGCTGGCCTGCTGCGCGATCGAGATGATGGCCTCCGGCGCCGGCCGCTATGACCTTGCCCGATTCGGCATGGAGGCGTTCCGGGCCTCCCCGCGGCAGGCCGATCTGATGATCGTGGCTGGCCGGGTGAGCCAGAAGATGGCCCCGGTGCTGCGCCAGATCTACGACCAGATGGCCGCGCCCAAGTGGGTGCTGGCGATGGGCGTGTGCGCGTCCAGCGGCGGCATGTTCAACAACTACGCGATCGTGCAGGGGGTCGACCACGTAGTCCCGGTCGACATCTACCTGCCCGGCTGCCCACCGCGTCCGGAGATGCTGCTGGACGCGATCCTCAAGCT
>JAKEEW010000436.1 GCA_022616375.1 Sporichthyaceae bacterium | reverse complement strand
GCTCGGCGGTTCTGGCCGGCCGAACGGATCAGGGCCGAAAACGTCCGGCCGGCCCGAACCGCCGAGCGCGCCATCGGCCACGACCGGAACCGGTCGCTGACCCCCATCAAGAGGTCCTCGCTCAGGCCGACCGCCGTCTGCCCACCACTGAAGAGGGCGAACTGGGCCAACAGGCCGGGCACGAGCCAGTTCACGTAGCTGCCGGCCGCGGCTGGTGGGAGCGCCAGCACGATCGCCCCGCCGAAAACGTAGTTGAACAGCAGCATGAAGACCACCGGCTGGATAGTCGAGAACAGCAACAGTTGAGGTAGCCGGACAACACGGATCAGGTTGCGCCGGGTGATGACGGCGATGTCGGCGACGGTTCGCCCCAGCGAGTTCTGTCGGGAAGCGTTCGTGGTGATGGCCATCAAGCTACCCTTCCGTTTCCGCGCCAGCCGCGTGCACATGCACCGGTAGAGCTGTCTGACCGTTCCCGGAGGTTGCGACGTGTCCGGTCAGCGCCAGGAACACGTCGTCGAGGGTGGGCTTGTGCAGCGCCACGTCCTCAGGCGTGACACCGGCGGCGTCCAACCGGCGCAGCGCCTCCATCAGCGTCCTCGAACCGTCCGAAGCCGGTAGGATAACCTTTCGCCGTTGCACGTTGTAGGCTGGCTGCCTAATAGCGACGCCGCGCAGCGCCCCCAGTGCCCGGGTCCGGTTCTCTTCTGACACGCTCATCTCGACCACCGAGCCGCCGACCCGATCCTTCAGCTCCTCGCCGCTGCCCTCGCTAATCAGCCGGCCGTGGTCAATGACCGCGATCCGGTTGGCCAGGCGGTCGGCCTCGTCCAGGTACTGGGTCGTGAGCAGGACGGTCGTACCCGCGTCAACCAACTCCTCTATCAGCCCCCAGAGATCCATCCGGCTGGCTGGGTCGAGGCCAGCGGTGGGCTCGTCGAGGAAGAGCAGTTGTGGGCGGCCCACGAGGGACGCGGCGAGATCGAGCCTGCGGCGCATCCCGCCCGAATAGGTCTTCACCGGCCGGTCCGCCGCGTCCACCAGGCGGATACGCTCCAGCACGTCCCCAGTGCGCCGCCGCGCCTCGCCGGGCGATAACCCGTACAGCCGGCCGACCATCTCGACGTTCTCCCGGCCGGTGAGGAAGTCGTCGACTGCGGCGTACTGGCCCGCCAGCCCGATCCGGGCGCGCACTTCGACCGGGTGCCGGCGCACGTCGAAACCGGCGACCAACGCCGTGCCACCATCAGGCGGGAGCAGCGTGGACAGCACACGGATGAGCGT
>JAKEEW010000435.1 GCA_022616375.1 Sporichthyaceae bacterium | reverse complement strand
TGAGCTTGCCGGACCAGACCAGCGGCCCGGCACAGCCCACCCTCGGCTCGACTCAGCCGGACGCTGCTCCGGCTCAGTGAGCTGACTCGGCAGCCCGATGGCAACGAGGATGCATAGCCGGCCGGCCTAGCTGGCCGAATGCGGCACGGCGTCCTCGTCTCCCCTCCTGCGCCTGGGCTGCCTGCCGTGCGCACCTCGCAGCGTGTCGAGCAGATCCGCGTGTCCGGCGAAGGTCCGCTCGGTGCCCGCGCTCACGTCGAACACCGTGCCCCGCAGCTCCTCGGCCGGCTCGTCATCTGCCGAAACCCAGATCCGCACGACGTAGGTACGCACCAGGCGATGCTGTCCGGCCCGGTTTAAGGTCGGCTTAAGGTGCCGTTGGCGCCCGCCCTGGTCTGATCCGGGTACGGTGCCTGCTCCACATCGAGCTCGGCCATCCGGGCCGCATAGGCCCGGTACATCCGCCGCGCGTCGCCGTGCCGGCCGGCCGCGTCCAGCTCCCTGACCAGCAGCAGGTGCGCCTGCTCGTCGTACGGTTCGCAGGCCAGCAACCGCAGCAGGTAGCGTGCCGCGGTCTCGTGGTCGGCCCCGTCCGCGTGCCGCTGGGCTACCGCTCGGGCCACCGAGACGTAGGTCACCCGGGCCTCCTCGCGCAGCACCGCGGCCCAGTCGGCGTACCGGTCCTCCTCGCAGAAGTCCCCGGTGTAAGCGGCCTCGGCGGCGGCCAGCTGGTCGGTGCCGGTGGCCTCCGCCCCGGTGAGCGCGGCCGCGGCCCGGCGCAGGAACTGCTCGACGTCGATGTCCAGGTGCTCCCGGCGCAGCCAGGCCGAGCCCTCGGCACTGGCCAGGTAATGGTCGGTCTCGTGCCGCTTGTCCGGATCGAGCACCGAGCGCAGGGTCGACATCGCCACCGAGAGCCGGCCGGCGGAGCGCTCCGGGTCGACCTCTGGCCAGAGCAGGTCGCACAGCTGCTCGCGCGGGATCGGCACCCCGCGCCTGGCCACCAGGATCTTCAGCAGGTCCCTGGCCTTGCGCGACTGCCACACGCTGTGTGGCACCGCCACGCCCCGGCGCAGCACCCGGAACCCACCGAGCGTGCGGATGGTCAGCTCCGGCGACTCGAGGCTGGCCAGCTCCGCCCGAACCGCCGCCGCCTCGGCCGCGAGCGCCCGCGCGCCGAGCTCCCGACAGACCCGCTCGGTCTCGGCCAGCGCGGCGCCGGCCCGGGCCCGGTCCGGACCGAACGCCCGCGCCCTGGCCAGCGCGATCCGGGTCCGGGCCAGCGGCAGCGGGCAGCCCAGCGCAAGCCACAAGGCCTCGCTCTCCTCAAGCAGCCCGATCCGTTCCGCCGGGTCGATCTCGCACCCGGCCCGCAGCTCGAGAGCCTCGGCGATGCCGGCCCGGTCGCGGCGTTTGCGGGCCGCGTCGGCCGCCTCGGTGGCGTATCCGCAGCTGACGTCGAGCTCACTGCGGCGTAGCGCGACCCAGCCGGCGGCCAGCAGCGCCTGGGTGCGGGCCAGGCTGACCCGCGACGCCAGCGCCCGATCCACCAGCGCGGTGGCGGCAGCCGGATCCTCGGCCGCGACGGTCAGCGCCAACCCGGCCAGCGCCGGGACCAGGCCCTGCAGGTCACCGCTCGGCTCGGCGAGCGCCAGCGCCTCCTCGAAGCAGGCCCTGGCCAGTGACAGGTTGCCCTGGTCGGCGTGGATGTGGCCGAGCCCGACCAGCGAATACGCGGCCATCCTGGAGCCGAGCCGTTGCTGTTCGGCGAGCGCGGCCTGCAGGTCGCGCGCCGCGTCCTCGAGCTGGCCCAGCCGCCTAGCCGCCTCACCTCGATTGCTCACCGCCAGGGTGCGCAGGCTGGCGAACCCGGCCAGGTCGGCCAGCCCGACCGCGGTGTCGAGCTCGGCCATCGCCTCGGCGTAGTAGCCCTCCTCGAGGAACCGGGAGCCGCGGTTGGTCCTGATCCGGATGATCTGCAGCACATCGCCGGCCTGCTGGGCGTGGTCGAGCGCGCGCAGGTAGTGCATGTCGTTGCTGCGCCGGTCGCCGTCCAGGGCGGCGAGCATCGCACGGGCGGTGTGGGTGGCGGCCTTCGCCCGCGCGCTGTCGCCACTGTCGACCAGCTCGCCGGCACGCTCGGCCAGCTCGCGGCAGCGGACCACGTCGCCGGTCAGCCAGGCCGCGGCCGATCCCCACGCCGCGGCCAGGGCCCGGTCGGCGGCGTCCCCGGTCGGGTCGGCATAGCCGCGCAGGTAGGTGGCCAGGGCCCGGTCGAGCTCGCCGCGCATGTGATGGATCAGCCCGAGCCGCCAGGCCGCCGCGGCCGGCGCCGGTCCGTCCTCGGGCACCAGCCTGGATAAGCAGCTGACCGCCCGATCCCAGTCGCCGCGGACCTGCCAGGCCTCGCCCTCGACCAGGTCGAGGATGGGGCTGCGCGGGCTGACCCGACCGGCCGGGAGCTGCCCGAGCGCCTCCACTACGGCGCCGCTGTGACCGGCCGCGAGCAGGGCCGAGCCGTGCCGCTCGAGCAACGTGGCCAGTCCCTCGGCATCGCCGGCCTGGCCGAGATAACGGAGCGCGGTCGCCGTGTCGCCGTGGTCGGCGTGCCACTGCGCCGCGGCGATCCGGACCTTGGCCAACCCGGTGGAATCGGTGACCAGCCGGGCCAGGGCGTACTCCTTGGTCATCGGGCTGAGCGTGAACCAGCCCTCGGCGACCGGCGCCGGCAGCACGTGGATACCGCCGCGGCGGGCCGCGCCGAGCACCGACTCGGCATTGTGGATGCCCAGGGCCTCGAGCAGCGCGCTATCGAAGCTCTCCAGCGCCGCACCGACCCGAAGCAGCTCGGTCAGCTCGGGCTCGGCCTTCGGCAACACCTCACGAGACAGCAGGTCCTCCACCAGGCCGACCGCACCGCCGTGCCGGACCAGACCGGCCAGCACCCGGTCCCGGTCTGTCGTGGTGGCCAGCGTCTCGGCCACCAGCCGGACCGCGGCCGGCCAGCCACCGGTCAGCTGCTGCACGGCGGCGGCGTATCCGACCAGGTCTCGGTCGCCGAGGGCGGACAGCAGCTCGCCGGTCTCGGTCTGGTCGAAACCGAGCGACTCCGCGGTCAGGATCTGCAGCTGGCCGTGCAGGCGCAGCCGCTCGGTCGCGAACGGCAGGTCGGACCGGGTCGCGAGGACCAGGTGCAAGCGCGGCGGCGCCATGTGGCACAGGTCTGCGATCAGCCGTAACGCGGCCGCGCCGGCTTCGAGCTCATGCAGGTCGTCGATCACCAACGTGACGTCGGAGGGCAGCAGCGCGTGCAACGCGCCGGCCAGCGCCGGCACCAGGGCGGCCGACGCGTCGTCGGCGTCCGCATCCGGCCCGCGCGCATCCAGCGCCGGCGCCAGATCGTCCGGCAACGCCGGCACCCGCAACGCGAGGCTGGCGACCAGCCCGCGGGCCAGCGCGATCGGATCCCGGTCCAGCGCGGTTAGCGTGTACCAGGCGCAGTGTCGCGCCCCGGCCCAACCGGTGAGCACGGTGGTCTTGCCGAACCCGGCACCGGCACTGAGCACGGTCACCCGCCGCTGCGACGCGGTCTCTAGGTATGCGGTAATCCGCAGCCGCTCTACCACGTGCGGAGCCACCGGAGGCGGCACGATCTTGCCGATGAGCTGGGCTCGGCCGAACTCGTCGTAGCCGCTCATCGCACCTCCGCTCCCTGTCCCGGTCGGCGTTCGGCTAGTCCCGGTCGGCACCCGCTGCGGCCAGCAGGTCGTGCAACTGCTCGAACAGCCCACTCGGGGCCGCAATGGTCAGCTCGGTGGACGCCGGCCGGCCGTGCAGCCCGGCCACCGTCGCACCGGCCTCGGTGGCGATCAGTGTGCCGGCGGCCAGGTCCCACGGCTGCGGACCACGTTCGAAGTATGCGTCCACCCGGCCGCAAGCGACCCAGCACAAGTCGATCGCGCACGAGCCGACCCGGCGGATGTCCCGCACTGTGGGCAGCAGCCCGCGTATCACCTCGGCCTGCCCGGCCCGGCGCGCACTGTCGTAGCCGAATCCGGTAGCCACCAACGCCTGCTCCAGGCCGACCGGCGGGTTGACCCGGATCAGGTCGCCGTCGCGACGAGCCCCGCCACCCCGGGTTGCGGTGAACGTCTCGCCCAGCCGTGGCACGTGCACCACGCCGGCGACCACCGCACCGTCCTGCTCGGCCGCGATGCTCACCGACCAGGCCGGGATGTCGTAGAGGTAGTTCACGGTGCCGTCGATCGGATCGACCAGCCAGCGCACCCCGGTCCGGCCGGTCTGGACGGTGCCCTCCTCGCCCAGCACGGCGTCGTCGGGCCTGGCCGCTCGCAGAGCGCTGGTGATCAGACTCTCGCTGGCTCGGTCCATCTCGGTGACCACGTCGGTCGGGCTCGACTTGGTGTCGGCCACGCCCAGCTGCGCCGGGCGCTTGTCGAGCAACAGGGACCCGGCAGCCTGAGCTACCTCGACGGCCAGCTCGAGTAGCTCGGACGGATCGGCCCGCATGTGATCAGTCTGGCGCACTACCGGCCTCACCGCCGACCTGGATCGCTGTCGACCTGGATCGCCCCGATCGTGGGCCGCGACCCGCGCGGGTTCGGGCAGCAGGTGGCGGCGCAGCGGGCCGGGCCGGGGCCGGCGCTGTCCAGCTGCTCGCGCACCAGCTCGCGGACCATCCGTACGAACCGCGGGTCGGTGCCTGGGGTGGTGGCCCTGGTCAGCGCGAGCCCGAGCTGACCGGCCCGCTCTCTGGCCTGGACGTCCAGGTCGAACAGCACTTCCATGTGGTCGCTGACGAATCCGATCGGCACGAGCACGGCACCGGTCGACCCGGCGCCGGCCAGCTCGTCGAGGTGATCGCACACGTCCGGCTCCAGCCAGGGTTGGCCGGGCGGACCCGACCGGGACTGGTAGACCAGCCGGTAGTCCCGCTTTCCGACCCGCTCGGCAACGGCCGCCGCCACCCTGGCCGCTACCTGCTCGTGCGCACCGACGTAGCCACCACCGGTCGGACCGGCCGTATCCGCCATCGAGGTCGGGACCGAGTGGGTGGTGAAGACCAGCGGCGCGCCGGCCCGTTCCGGCTCGGGCAGCTCCGCGATCGCTCGGACCGTGGCGTCCACGAACGGTTCGACGAAGCCCTGCCGGTCGAAGTAGTGCGGCAGCCTGGCCAGCCGGGGCGCGCGCTCGCCGACCTCGGCTACTGCCGCGGCCAGATCCTCGCGATATGCCCGGCACCCCGAGTAGGACGGGTACGCCGAGGTGAGCAGCACCAGTGCGGACGTTCTGCCGTCCGCAGCCATCGCTGCCAGCGCGTCGGCGAAGAACGGCGGCGCGTGCCGGTTGCCAAGGTACACCGGCAGGTCAAGCCCGGCATCGGCGAAGTCTGCCTCGATGGCGGCCTTGAGCTCGCGGTTCTGCCGGTTGATCGGGCTGATCCCGCCGAACCGGTGGTAGTGCGCGCCCACCTCGACCAGCCGCTCGGGCGGGATCCCACGCCCGCGGGTGACGTGCTGGAGGAACGGCAGCACCTCGTCCGGACCCTCCGGGCCCCCGAACGAGGCGAGCAGGAACGCGTCGTAGTCGGCTTGCGCCACGCCGGTACGGTAGCGGGCATGCTCCGGCCGTATCGCGAGGTGCTCGGAACGCCCGAAGCGCTGAAGTTCTCCGCGGCCGGGTTCGTGGCCCGGATGCCGATCTCGATGCTCAGCCTCGGCATCGTGCTGCTGCTGTCCGAGACCACCGGTTCCTACACCCTGGCCGGGGCGGTGGCGGCCACCACATTCCTGGCCGCGGCCCTGGCCGGACCGCAGGTGGCCCGGTTGGTCGACCGGTACGGGCAGTTCACCGTGGTCCCTCGAGCGCTCGGCGTGCACCTGACCGCGCTGATCACACTGGCCGCGGTCGCGGTCGCCGACGGACCGCGTTGGCTGCTGTTCGTCGCCGCCGCGGTGCTCGGCGCGGCCTCGCCGAGCATCGGGTCGCTGGTCCGGGCGCGCTGGGCCCACGTCCTGGCCGGGCGCACCCAGGCGCTGCACACCGCATACTCGCTCGAGTCGGTGATCGACGAGCTGATCTTCATCATCGGCCCGGTGCTCGTCACGTTCCTGGCCACCGTGGTGCACCGGCTTGCCGGGCTGATCGCGATCATGGTCTTCGCGATCACCGGCGGGGTGGCGCTCGCGCTGCAGCGGCGCACCGATCCGCCGCCGCAGGAACGCTCGGAGGCCGGCGCCGGCGGATCAGCGCTGCGGTACGGGCCGCTCCGGCTGATCGTGCCGGTGCTGATCGCGATCGGTGCGGTGTTCGGCGCGGTCGAGGTCATCGTGGTCGGGTTCGCCGACGAGGCCGGGCGGCGCGGCGCCGCCGGCTGGATCCTGGCGATCTGGGCGTTCGCCAGCATGTGTGCCGGGATCGTGTACGGCGTGATCCACTGGCGCGGCTCCCCGGAGCGGCGCTACCTGGTCACGGTCGCGTTCATGGCGGCCTCGGTGCTGCCATTGCCGTTCGCGCCGAACCTGGCCGTGCTCGGCGTGGTGATGCTGCTGGCCGGCGGCGCGATCTCGCCAATGCTGATCTCCAGCTTCAGCCTGATCGAGGCCCGGGTACCGCCGTCGCACCTCACCGAGGGTCTGACCTGGGCCGGCACCGGGATCGCGCTCGGGCTCACGATCGGGGCCGCGGCAGCCGGGCGGGCGGTGGACACGGTCGGACCGAGCCGCGCGTTCCTGGTTCCGGTAGCGGCCGGCTTGAGCGCAGCCGCAGTTGCCGCCATCGGCGCCCGCTGGCTGCTCCGCACCGCCCCCGCCCACGACCCAGCGTCGGACCCAGCGTCTGTTATCGCGGCGGAGAGCGCGCCATCTCCATGATCTGGTGAATCCAATGCCGGCAATCCGGCACTCAAATCACCAGATCATGGAGTGCGCAGGTTGGGCCGCACCGGCGCGGGCTACCGAGCCAGCCGCGTTGCCGTAGGGCCCGAGCGACCTGACTGGCTACCCGGCAGGGATCGCGCTCCACATCTCGGAACCCGTATCTCAGAACGAGACGGCCGTCGAGCGTGTCCGCGTTGTCCCGCGCCATGTCTCGGAACCGGTCCAAGTCCGCGCTGTGCCCGACCGGACCATCGAGCTCGACCACGACGTGATACGGATCGTCGTAGTACACGTCCTTGTACTCGGTGCGCGATCCCCGCCGCACCGCAAGCTGCCGTTTTCCGCGCGGTAGCCCATGGGCCCGCTCGACCGTGTCGAGATAGCGCCGCTCCAGCAAGGTGTGAGCGCCTGCCTCTACGTCGCGTAGGACGATCGCCAGCTCGGCGCGCCACCGCAGCCGGGGTCGGCGTGTCGCGGCCAGGCGGATTCGGTCCGGTGTGGTCAGCCGCTCCCGGCACGCCCGCATGACCGTCGCCACCATGCCATCTAGTCGCATCGCTCGGTCGCACAGGTCGAGCACGGTCTCTTCCACCCGAGTCCGCGGCGGCTGCCTAGTCGGATGCCGCCGCGCCTCGATCATGGTGCTGCGATGGAAGCGCACCCGCTCCAGCCCCCGATGCTGCCTGGGTCGCGGCACCGTGACATCAAGGATCGCGGGTGGCTCGGCGAACCCGTCAAGCCACGCCGCGGTCTCGTGGCTGGCGGCAGCACCGGCGCCGGCGTACAACACAGCCGCCCACACCTCGGCTCGGATCGTTACCGAGGTCGGCGCAACGGAGTAGACGCCGTGGTGCAGTCGGACCCACCGCCCCGAGCTGACCAGCCGCTGGATCGCGCTCGCGCTCAGGCCGAGCTGTCGCACCTGACTGTGCGCGACCACGCCATCCTGGGCGTATGCGAACTCCAGCACGGCTGCTCGATCCGACCCGGTCACCGGGCAACCCTTGACCTCACGGGAGCGGAGGGCCAGCCGGACGGCGCGGCCTGTGGACAACGCGGGCGCGACGCGCCCACCAACGTCGAGGTACCGCGGTTGAGAGTCCCGACTTGCCAGACTGACCCCGAGCCCTCGATGCGACGACCGCGGGGACGCCCGCGCAGGGAGGTGCGCATGCAGGAGCTGCGTCTGGTCTCGGCGACCGATGATGGCGCCAAGCTGCTCCTGCGCTCGAGCGATGGCAGCGACTTCACCCTGGAGGTGGACGAGCGACTGCGTGCCGCGGTCCGCGGCGACCGGGTCCGGATGGGCCAGCTCGAGATCGCGATGGACCTGTCGTTGCGGCCGCGCGACATCCAGGCCCGGATCCGGGCCGGCGAGTCCGCCGAGCAAGTTGCGGCGGCCGCGAAGATCCCGCTGGACCGGGTGCGCCGGTACGAGGGTCCGGTGCTGGCCGAGCGCGAGCACATGGCCTCGATGGCGCGCCGCACCGCGATCCGGGGTCCCGTGCTCTCCGATGGCCCGGCGCCGCTGCTCGGCGACCTGGTCACGCAACGGCTCCGCGACGCCGGCTACGACCCTGATCTCGCAACCTGGGATTCCTGGCGGCGGGACGACGGCCGCTGGCAGGTGCGGGTTAACTACCGGCTCGGGGACAACGCGTCGCACGCGTCGTTCGTGTTCGATCCCGCCCGGCGGGCGGTGGCCGCCGACGACGACAACGCCCGGCGGCTGCTGGCCGAGCAGCGCGCCAAGACCGCGGAGGCGGTCGTCGCCCTGGTGCCGCGGCTATCCCCCTACGCGGTGCAGGAACCGGCCGACTCCGCCGAGCCGGACCAGCAGGACCAACCAGACCAGCCGAACCGATCAGACCGGGTCGCCCGACCCGCCGCCAAGAGCGGCAAGTCGGGTACTCGATCCAAGCCGCCAGTACCGGCCGCCTCGACCACACCAACCGGGACAACCGACCAGCCGGCAGAGCTGACCGAGCCGCCGCGGATGGGCGTTCCGGCGATGGCCGGGCTGATCCCGTTGGCGCCGACCCCGCCCCGCCAGCCGGCCGGGCCAGCCGGGCCGATCTCGCCGGCCACGCCTGCGGCACCGGCGGCGCGCGCGGCCCGCACCGCCTCGGACGAGGCCACCAGGAATCGGGTCACCAGCTCCGGCCGGTCCCGCCGGCCGCATGTCCCGGCCACCGCGACCGCGCCGATCCGCCGCTCCGGCGCGTACGACGACCGGCTCATCAACGCCGCCGACCGGTCCGCTGCCAGGGACGGGGTCCGCGGCAAGCGGGCCACCGTGCCGAGCTGGGACGAGGTGCTGTTCGGCACCCGCCGGCCGCAGGATCAATAGCTCGCCGGGGCTGAACGCGGGGCGCGAATGCCGGCCCCGAACGCCAGGCCCCCGAACGCCGGCCCCCGAAACGCCGGGCCTCAGGTCACCCGGGCGCGGCCGTCGCCATACTCACGATGGGTGCCGGCCTCGACCAGTCCGCGCAACCGGTCGAGCGCTTCCCAGACCTGGACGTAGCTGCTGGTCAGCGGTGCCGGGCCGAGCCGCAACCGGTCCGGCGCGCGGAAGTCCGGGATTACTTTGGAGGCGTCGATGTAGGCCTGGCAGATCCGCCAGGCGTCGTCGTGCCGGAGCGCGACGTGCGAGCCGCGCCGGGCCGAGTCACGCGGGCTCGCCAACTCGAAGCCGAGCGGCGCCAGCCAGTGGTCGGCGAGCTCGATCAGGTAGTCGGTCAGCTGCCGGCCCTTGGTCCGTAGCCGCTCGATCCCGGCCTCGGCCAGCACGGCCACACCCTCCTCGACCGCGGCGATCCCGACGATGTCGGGCGTGCCGACGGTGAACCGCCGGATGTCTGGTTGCGGGTCGTAGTCCGGACCCATGCTGAACTGGTCGCGCTGGCCGAACCAGCCCCAGATCGGCTGGCGCAGGCTGGTCTGCAGATCGCGCCGGACGTAGAGGAACGCCGGCGCGCCCGGGCCGGCATTGAGGTACTTGTAGGTGCACCCGACCGCCAGGTCCGCGCCGGTTGCACCGAGCTGGACCGGCACCGAACCCACCGAGTGGCACAAATCCCAGAGCACCAGCGCACCGGCCTCGTGGGCGAGTGCGGTGATCGCGGCCATGTCGGCTAGCGCCGCCGAGCGGTAACCGACATGGGACAGCGTGACCAGCGCGGTCCGCTCGTCGATCGCGGCCGCCAGCGACTCCAGGTCGGGTCCGTACACCGGGTCGCTGCCTACCATCCGCAGCTCGAGCCCGCGTTGCGCGGCCAGTCCGGCTACCACGTAGCGATCGGTCGGAAAGTTGTCGTCGTCGGCCACGATCACGGTCCGCCCCGGGCGGGCGTCCAGCGCGGCAACCGCGAGCTTGTAGAGATTGACCGAGGTCGAGTCGGACACCACCACCTCGCCCGGCTCCGCTCCGACCAGATGCGCCGCGATCAGATCGCCGCACCGGGTGGGCAGATCGATCCACTGCTCCCAGGACCGGATCAGCCCGCTGCCCCACTCCTGCTCAACCACCGCGGCCAACCTGGCCTTGGTCGCGACCGGCAGCCGCCCGAGCGAGTTGCCGTCGAGATAGATGAGCTCGGAGTCGTCGACGACGAAGCGCTGCTGTAGCGGGGCAAGCGGGTCGGCCGCGTCCAACTCCTCGGCCCGAGACCGGTCGGTCGGGGTCATGCCGGACACGCTACCGGCGAGACCCATCGTTACCGAATAGTGACCTTTCGCAGTATCTGGGCGACCTCCGTAGGGCTCTCTTAAGCGGGATGCTCCACGGCGTCCCACCAGCGGGCCGGACCCGCTGGCAGACCCGACCAGGGGGTGGGCCGCACGATGCGCGCCGATCGTCCTGCAGGTTTGCCGCATCCGGCCCGGGGTCGCTGCGGCGGGTCGGCTCGCTGGCACGCGGGGGCCACGGGGGTCGCGGGAGGCACCAACGGTACGGAGGCACGGGGAGCACGGGGAGCACGGGGACCGCACCGAACACGGGGGATGCGGGGGGCGTGATCGGGTACGGCGGACGAGGCAGGCACGGGGGTCCAGCCTCATCCGCCGTACCAGGCCGGTCCGGCCTAGCTCTGGAGTTGCCGGACAGCGCGGCCTAAGGTTTGCCACCACGCCCGCCCGGATTCCGGTTGCGAAAGAGCTGATCCGTAACAAGGAGACTTCATGCGACTCGACCAGCCTGCACGGCTCGAACGCTTACTCGCCAGGCACGATGGCATCGTGTCCGGCGAGTTTCTGCCGGGTAGCCCGGTGCTGTTCCGCCGCGACGAGCTGCTGGTCGCGACCGTCGACGCGGAGCACGTATCGGACCAAGCTCGGCGCTGGGTAGACCGGACCACCGCGACCGACCCGGACGCGACCGGGGTCGCACAGCTCCGGCTGCGCCGCTCCGCGAAGGTGGACGTGTGCGCGCTGGCCGAGGAGCTCTCGTCCGGATCGGGCGCGGTGACCGCCTCGCCCAACCACATCCTGCGCGGCGAGCCGCACTACGGCGGGGGCCCGTTCGACGATCCCACACCTGCGCCGGCCATGGCCGGGCCGGAGGCCAAGGTCGAGGCGCGGCGCGCGATGCGGGTGGCGATTCTGGACACCGGGATCGCCAACCACGAGTGGTGGGACAAGACCGCCTGGTATCAGGACTGCGGCGAGGACGTGACCGACGTGGTCGACGCCGATCTCGACTTCCGGCTGGACAGCGAGGCCGGACACGGCACATTCGTCGCGGGCATCGTGCTGCAGCACGCACCGACCGCGCACCTGTGCATCGAGCGGGTGCTCTCCAGCGACGGCGTGTCCGACGAGCTGACCCTGGTCCGCGCGCTGCACCGGCTCCGTGATCGGAGCGAGCACAAAGGTGAGCGGCTTGACGTCCTCAACCTGTCGCTCGGCGGCTACACCTACAACGACAAGCCGAACCCGCTGCTGACCAAGGCGATCAACCGGTTCGACCGGCGGACCGTGATCGTGGCTTGCGCGGGCAACGCCGGCACCGACCGGCCGTTCTGGCCCGCCGCGATCAAGCGCTCGATCGCGGTGGGTGCGCTGAACACGTCCGGGGCCTGCCGGGCGCCGTTCTCCAACTTCGGCTGGTGGGTGGATGCCTGCGCGGTGGGTGAGGACGTGCACAGCACGTTCATCCACTTCGACGGCCCGGCCAAGCCGATCGGCGACTACGACCCGGACCTGTTCGAGGGTTACGCCCGGTGGAGCGGCACCTCGTTTGCCGCACCCGTAGTCACCGGCATGATCGCGGCTACCGCGGCGGCTGAGGACGTCGACGCCCTGACCGCGGCGCACCGGGTGCTGGACTCGGCCACCCACTCGATCCCCGACCTCGGTGTCGCGATCGGGGCGCCGTGACCCGCACAGACCGGCGAACCGGCACGAACCGGTATCCTCCGCTAGAACAACCGCGTCCCCGGACGAGGTGGGCCCGGCCGTGGGAGGAACCAGCGCGTGGCGACGACGACTGCCGCCTTAGTGGAGGCAGCCAGCAAGGGCGACGAGCAGGCCTGGGCCGAGCTGGTGGAGCGGTACTCCCGGCTGGTCTGGTCGGTGGCGCGCTCCTACGGGCTGTCCGAGATAGACGCGGCCGACGTCTCCCAGACCGCCTGGCTGCGGCTGATCGAGCATCTGGACCGGCTACGCCAGCCGGAGTACGTCGCCAGCTGGCTAGTGACCGCGACCCGGCGGGAGTGCCTGCGTACGCTGCGGCGGGCCGGCCGGGAGGTGCCGACCGAGGACATCGACTCCGACGACGAGCCTTGGCCGCCGCCCGGCTCGCGCCCGGTCACGGAGACCCATGCCGTGCTCTGGGCCGCGTTCGCGCGACTGCCGGAACGCTGCCGGAAATTGTTACGGGTGTGGGCCACGGCGGCCGACGCCAGCTACGCAGAGATCGCCACCGCATTGGGCATCCCGGTCGGCAGCATCGGCCCGACCCGGGCCCGCTGCCTGGAACAGCTGCGGCGCTTGCTCGGCGGGCGATCGACGCCGGACTCAGCGTAAGTCACGGGGAGGGAATCACCAATGACTGACCTGGCCCAGCGGCCGGACCTCGAGCTACTCGAGGCGATCGGTGCGATGTTCGACGAGACCGATCCGGTCCCGGAGTCCGTGCTCGCCTCGGCGAAGGCCTCGCTGACCTGGCGGACCGTGGACGTCGAGCTGTCGGAGCTGGTCGACGACACCGCGCTGCGCCCGACTGCCGGGATCCGCGGCCCGCACGGTCCGCGGTTGCTCACGTTCGGCGCGCCGGAGGTATCGGTCGTGGTCGAGGTCGCCGAGATCGGTCCGACCCGCCGGCTGGTCGGCCAGCTCGGCGATCCGCGCAACGCGGCGATCGAGGTCCGATTCAGGGAAGGCACCACCTGGGTGGAAGCGGATCATCTCGGCCGGTTCGTGGTCGACGGCGTCCCCGCCGGCCCGGTCAGCCTGATCTGCCGATTCCCCGGCAGCGACATCGCGCCGCTGGTCACTGACTGGGTAAATCTCTAGCGATCACCGGGATCCGGGTATGGATGCCCAGCTGGCTCAGGCGGAAGCCGCCCGCGCGCTGGTCAACGCGGCGCCGGAACAGGCTCGTGACCGGGCCCATGCGTTGCTGGCCAGCCTCACCGATCCGGAGGCCCGCTCGGTCGCGGAACGCGCCTACGCCCTAGCGGTCAAGGAGCTCGGCCAGACCGGTCCCGCCGCCTTGCACCTGCGCCGGGCGGTCCGGATCGCCGAACGGGCCAGCCTGCCCACCCGGGCCGCCGAAGCACGGGCCAGCCTGGTCGTTGTGCTGGCCGAGCGCGGCCACACCACGGCCGCGCTGCGCGAGGCCGAGCTCGCCGCGCCCGCGCTCCGTGGCGCCGCCGCCGGGCGGTTGCTGATCCAGCGGGCCGTCGTGCTGCAGCGGATGGGCCGGCTTGACGACGCGCTGCGCGGCTACCGGGAAGCCCTACCACTGCTCCGGCAGGCCGGCGACGTGGAGTACGAGTGCCTCGGTCTGCTGCGCCGCGGCACCCTCTACGCCTACCGCGGGACCCACACCGCCGCGGCGGCGGACCTGCGCACCTGCGCGGATCTAGCGGACGCGAACGGGCTGGAGCTGATCTACTCGTTCGCGGTTCACAATCTCGGCTTCGCCGCGTTCATGAAGGGCGATTTGCCGGAGGCGCTCGCGCTGCTCGACACCGCGGCCGAGGCGAAGAGCCGGTTGGGCCGGCCCGACGATGCGGTCACGTTGCTGGATCGGGCTGCCGTGCTGGTCGCGGCCGGACTAGGTGCGGAGGCGGTGGAGTCGGCCCAGGCGGCTTGCGAACAGCTGGATCGGCAGGGTCTGGCATCCGATCTGGCCGAGGCACGGCTGTCGCTGGCTACCGCGGCCCTGCTCAACGGCGACACCACGCTTGCGGCCCGCGCCGCTGCCCGGGCCGGTCGGGATTTCACCAGGCAGCGGCGATACGCGTGGGCGACCCTGGCCCGGCACGTCGAGGTCAGCGCGCGCTGGGCGGCCGGTGAGCGCACGGCCGCGCTCCTGCGACTGACCTGCCGGGTCGCGGTTGACTTGGACGCCGCGGGCTGGCCGGTCGCCGCGGTACGAGCGCATACCTTGGCCGGCCAGCTCGCACTCGAGCTCGGCCGCCGGCAGCTCGCCGCGACCTTGCTCGCCGACGCCGCGCGGCATCGGTCCCGCGGACCGGCGCAGCGGAGGGCCGCCGGTTGGCAGGCCGAGGCGCTGATCCGGCTGGACCGCGACGACCCGCGGGGCGCGCTGGCCGCGTTACGGACCGGGCTTGCCGTGCTGGCCGACAACGCCGCCACGCTGGGTGCCACCGACCTGCGCGCGCACGTGGGCGTGCACGCCGAGGAGATGGGGATGCTCGGCGTCCGGCTCGCGGTGGACAGCGGCCGGGGCCGGACCGTGCTGGCCTGGGCGGAGCGGCGCCGGGCCGGAGCGCTGCGGCGCACCCCGGTGCGGCCGCCGGACGACACCCGGCTGGCCAGCGACCTGGCCGAGCTGCGCAGGGTCAGCTCGGCCATCGAGGAAGCCGGCCTGGACGGGCGTAGCACCAGATCGCTGCACGCGCAGCGGACCCGGCTCGAGCACGCGATCCGGGACCGCAGCCGGCACGCGAAGGGCGTGCACGCACCCGAGCAGCCGTTCGACTTCGGTGCGCTGGCCGCGGCGCTCGGTGACCGGGCGCTGGTCGAGCTGGTCCGCAACGGCGACCGGCTGCACGCGGTCACGGTGGCCGGAGGCCGGGTCCGGCTGACCGAGCTCGGCGCGGTGGCCCAAGTCAGCACGGAGACCGACTCGTTGCGGTTCAGCCTGAACCGGCTGGCCCGCCGGCACGGCGGACCGCAACTGCTCGAGCTGGCCGAGCGCACCGCCAGGCACGCGGCCCTGGCGCTGGACGACATCCTGCTCCGCCCGCTGGCCACCGAGCTGGCGGATCGGGACCTGGTGCTGCTACCGACCGGAGTGCTGCATGCGCTGCCCTGGCCGGTGCTGCCGTCGTGCGCCGGCCGACCGGTCGTGGTCGCCCCGTCGGCGACCTCGTGGATCCGCACAGTGGCGGCGACCAGCAGTGGTCCGGCGCGGGACCGCGTGCTGCTCGCCGCCGGGCCGGCACTCGAGCACGCCGAGCCGGAGATTGTCGCGCTGGCCGAGCGCTACCCGCACGCCCAGGTGCTGGCCGGGCCGGCGGCGACCGCGGCCGCAGTGGCGGCCGGGCTGGACGGTGCGCAGCTCGCGCACGTCGCGGCGCACGGCGTGTTCCGGGCCGACAACGCGCAGTTCTCCAACCTGGTGCTGGCCGACGGCCCGCTCACCGTCTACGACCTGGAGCGGCTCCACCGGGCACCGCGCACCCTGGTGCTGTCCGCCTGCGACTCCGCGTTGTCCGCGATCCGGCCCGGAGACGAGCTGATGGGGCTGGCCGGGGCTGTGCTCGCGCTCGGCACCCGCACCCTCATCGCCAGCGTCACCCCGGTGCACGACGAGGACACCCGCACGGTCATGCTCGCCTTGCACGAGCGCTTGCTGGCCGGCCGGCCACCGGCGAACGCGCTGGCCGAAGCCACCCAGGC
>JAKEEW010000434.1 GCA_022616375.1 Sporichthyaceae bacterium | reverse complement strand
GTCGGCGCCCTCACAGGCGTCGATCGCGAGACCCCAGCCGTGGTTGCTGGTGCCCGGCTTGGCGGTGATGTTCGGCTTGC
This sequence comes from Sporichthyaceae bacterium, assembly GCA_022616375.1. Lineage (GTDB taxonomy): Bacteria > Actinomycetota > Actinomycetes > JAKEEW01 > JAKEEW01 > JAKEEW01. The sequence goes on along the minus strand of JAKEEW010000434.1, from coordinate 7,479 downwards.
GCCGCTTGGCATCGACCTGAGCCTCGTAGCTGCGGTAACCGTCACTGACGCAGAGCTGATGGCCGAAGTCCTTCTCGAACTCCGCGTCCATCAGCCAGAACGCGTTCGCGGCGGCCGGGTGCAGCTTGAGGTAGCCGTTGGGCATCGCACACAGCTCGTCCTCGGGGATCTTGCCGTTCGGGTGCGACTTGGGCGGGCTGACCACCGGGCACTTCTCCATCGACGAGCGATCCTCGTCGCGGTCGGCACGGTCGGACACTGCCCTGGACTCGGTACTGGTCGTGGTGATGGCCGAGTTCATGATCTGGTTATCGGGCTGGTACCCCCCGCCAGAGGCGAAGTTCGCGCCCCAGGCCACTGCCGCGAACGCGGTCAGGGCAAGGACGGCGGTACCGGGGCCACTACGGACATAGTCACGGAAAGTCTTTTTGCGAGCGTGGCTAGACATGGGCGGACGGTGCAATCGTGTCCGGCGGTTACCGGACGCCAGCGCTATGCGAGCTAGACGCTGGATGTCGAACGCGAATGCGGCCGACAAACGAATCGCACCAACTACTCCCCTCTCGGGTCGGGACACGTGGCGTAACCGTAGGCATGCGAAATGCCAGAAAAGCCAGCCCTACCAGAGGAAATGTGGCCTAACCCACACGCTTTACGACCGGAATGTGAAGCAGGTCGCAGCACTTATGTGAGCCAGGTAACAACGCCGTCGACGACCGAAAGCCGCTATTTCCAGCGGATTGTGAGCCGGATCACACCGCGCCCAAGCAGATACGCGTAATGCGCGCACACAGCAAGGAGCGCCGACCACGCACAGTGGTCGGCGCTCCACGGACGGCTATCAGCGATAGCCGGTCAACCGCTCAGCTGGTCGGCAGCTCCACGACATCGCCGGACGGCGGTGCGCTGATCTTGACCGAGCTGTTGACGTCGGTGAGGCGCATCGTCATCAGGTAGTCGCCGGTCGCGCTCGGCATCCCTACCTTGAACTGCAGCGGCTGGAACGACTCGTCGACCCACACGTTGTAGGTCATCTTGTCGATGCCGGCGTTGCTGAACGATTTCTTGATCGCCGTGACCTCGCTCTCACTGAGGCCGGACACCTCGCCAAGCTCCTCGGCGTTGAGCGTGGCCGAGTAGTGGGTGGTCTGTACCCCGTCGATGGTCTCGGTGCCAACGATCTCGCCGCCGGCCGCGCTGGTGAACAGGCGCAGCTGGACCCGCGGGTCCTGCTGGCTGAACGTCTCGCTGATCGCCTTGAACTGGTCCGTGCCGGCTGTGTCGATCTTGATCCACTCGGCCCCGAGCTGCTCGGCGATGGTGTCCATGCTCATGTAGACGACGCCGTCGATCATGCGCATCTTGATGTCGCCGGCCACCGGCTGCCCGCCGACGTCGAACTTCGCGAAGCTCATCTCCATCGCGAGCGGCGACACCCGGTACGCGCCGGTGCCGCTCATGGCCACCGGGCCCGACATGTCCATCGTGAACTTCCACGACTTCATCTCGTCGAGCTGGTCACTGATCTTGGATAGGGCCTGCTCCGCCGACACCTGCCCCGCCGCGCCGCCGGGAGCACCGGAGTTCCCGCCGCCGCAAGCCGCCAGCACGAAGGTGAGCGCGGTTCCACCGGCCAGCACGCTCAGGAGTCTGTTTACCCGCACGTAGCTATCTCCTCTGTATTCCTTGGTCGATCGATGACTTGGACACCCTGGCGCAAGACAAAGATCGCTGCACCCGGAACACACGGCAGCGCACGAACTTGGTGCGGTTAATTCGATCGCCAGTTCCGACATCTCGACCGGTCTCACGCAATTCGGCGCCGGCTCCGCGATTGCGGGACCGGCGCCGAATTTGTCGCGCGAATGTCAACCGGGAACTAGGCGTCCGCGGTTTCCTCCGCCAGCAGATTGCGGACCTTGTTCGGATCCACCGGAATACCGGGGCCCATGGTGGTGGCGATGGTGGCCTTCTTGAGGTAGCGGCCCTTCGCGGCGGACGGCTTGAGCCGCATCACCTCGTCCATGGCGGCCGCGTAGTTCTCCACCAGCGCCTGCTCGGTGAACGAGGCCTTGCCGATGATGAAGTGCAGGTTCGCGTGCCGGTCCACCCGGAACTCGATCTTGCCGCCCTTGATCTCGTTGACCGCCTTGGCAACGTCGTTGGTCACGGTGCCGGTCTTCGGGTTCGGCATCAGGCCACGCGGACCGAGCACCCGGCCGAGCCGGCCGACCTTACCCATCAGGTCAGGTGTGGCCACCGCGGCGTCGAAGTCGAGGAAGCCACCCTGGACCTTCTCGATCAGCTCGTCGCCGCCGACATGGTCGGCACCCGCGGCACGGGCCTCCTCGGCACGCTCACCGGTGGCGAAGACCAGGACCCGGGCGGTCTTGCCGGTGCCGTGCGGAAGGTTGACGGTGCCGCGGACCATCTGGTCGGCCTTGCGCGGATCGACACCCAGCCGCAGGGCGACCTCGACGGTCGCGTCGTACTTCACGCCGGTGGTCTGCTTGGCCAGCCGCACCGCCTCCATCGGGGTGTGCAGCTTGGCCCGGTCGATGAGCTCGGCGCCCTTGCGGTAGTTCTTGCTGCGCTTCATGATCTGCTCCTCAGACTTCGTGGGAGTTGTGGTCGTCGGGCCGCGCTCGGCCCTGCCACGGGTTGCTACCGGAGAGTGAGCTCACCGGCGGGTGCGACTAGCCCTCGATCGTGACGCCCATCTGCCGGGCGGTGCCGGCGATGATCTTCTCGGCGGCGTCGAGGTCGTTGGCGTTGAGGTCGGGCATCTTGATCTGCGCGATCTCACGGACCTGCTCGCGGGTCAGCCTGGCCACCTTGGTCTGCTGCGGCTCGGCCGAACCCTTGTCGATGCCGGCGGCCTTGAGGATCAGCTTCGCGGCCGGCGGGGTCTTGGTGATGAACGTGAACGACCGGTCTTCGTAAACCGTGATCTCGACCGGGATCACGTTGCCGCGCTGCTGCTCGGTCTCGGCGTTGTAGGCCTTACAGAACTCCATGATGTTGACGCCGTGCTGGCCGAGCGCCGGACCCACCGGCGGGGCCGGCGTGGCGGCGCCAGCGTTGATCTGCAGCTTGATGACCGCTGCGACCTTCTTCTTGGGAGGCATTCCGGGTCCTTCTTCATGTGTGCCGCGCCGGTGTGGCGCAGCGCTGGTTAGCTACCGGCGCGATTGCGGCAGGCCGAGTCGCGCCTAGTTCTTCTGGATCTGGTGGAACGAGAGCTCGACCGGGGTCTCCCGGCCGAAGATCTCTACCAGGCCCTTGACCTTCTGCGCATCCGGGTTGATCTCGTGGATGGTCGCCTGAAGGGTGGCAAAGGGGCCGTCGATAACGGTAACCGAGTCGCCGACCTCGAAGTCGAGCACCTTGACCTCGGTGGGCGCCTTGGCGTCCTTGCGCTCGACCTGCGGGGCAAGCGCGTCGAAGACCTCGCCGAGGGTCAGCGGAACCGGTTCGTGGCTGTGCCCGACGAAGCCGGTCACACCGGGGGTGTGTCGGACCGCGGACCAGGACTCGTCGGTAAGATCCATCCGGACCAGCACGTAACCGGGCATCTTGACCCGCTTCACGTTCTTGCGCTGGCCGCTCTTGATCTCCACGACCTCCTCGGTGGGCACCTCGACTTGGAAGATGTAGTCCTCCATGTTCAGCGAGGCGATCCGGTTCTCGAGGTTGGCCTTGACCCGGTTCTCGTAGCCGGCGTAGGAGTGCACGACGTACCACTCGCCCGGCGCATCGGTCAGCGCACGGCGGAATTCCGCGAGCGGGTCGTCGCTGCCGCCCGGGTCGACCACGCCGTCGGCGGTCGGCTCGGCACCGGCTTCTGCCGTGGCGTCAACCGCGGCATCGGCCGATTCGGCCTGGTCCGCTGCAGCCTGCTCCGACCCGGCCTCGGCCGGACCCTGTTCGCGGGTCTCGTCGGTGTACAGGTTGGACTCTGACACGGTGAATGCTTCTTCCTGATCGGTGAAAGAGATCGAGCCGGTGGGGCCGGACCTAGCCGAAGATCCTCAACATGACCCAACCAAGCGCGTAGTCCAGGCCGGATACGTACGCGATCATGATCAAGCAGAACACGATCACAACGCTGGTATAGGTCACCAGCTGGGCACGCGTCGGCCACACGACTTTACGCAGCTCGGCCACGATCTGGCGGTAGAACAGCCCCAACCGGGCCAGCGGACCTGGCGCCCGCTCGGCGACCTGCGTCGGCCGGCGCTGCGGTGCCTCGGTGCCACGTGTGTCGGTCACTCGACTCTCACCCCGGTCGTCCTGCTCTCACCTCACCCGCGGCGAGGCTCGTTGATCATTTTCGGCTACGCGACCCGCTGGAGCGGGATGCGATGCAGGGCCGGAGGGACTCGAACCCCCAACAACCGGTTTTGGAGACCGGGACTCTACCAATTGAGCTACGACCCTACGATGATCCGGCCACTCGGGCGGACGCGCGCTGGCACGCCGACACGGGCGGTCGTGACCACCAGGTGAATGAGTGTACGTGGAAGACCCACTTGGGCGCGAACCCGTGGCGCCGCCGGCGGGACCGGCCCGGGTCCGAGCCAGCGGCCTCGCGTGAAGCGGCCGCGCCACCGGCCGCGTTCCTGCAAACGATCATCAGCTTGCGCCAAGATTGATTCATGCCGCATCACACCCGGGTCTCCGCACGCCTGTCCGCGATCGCCGAGTCCGCCACGCTCGCCGTAGATGCCAAGGCCAAGGCGCTCAAGGCGGCCGGCCGGCCGGTGATCGGGTTCGGCGCCGGGGAACCGGACTTCCCGACTCCGGACTACATCGTCGATGCGGCCGTCGCCGCGGCTCGGGATCCGCGCAACCACCGGTACACCCCGACGCCCGGGCTGCCCGAGCTACGGGCGGCGATTGCGGCCAAGACTCTGCGCGACTCCGGCTACCAGGTGGAGCCCGGCCAGGTGGTGGTCACCAACGGTGGCAAGCAGGCGGTCTACCAGGCGTTCGCCGCGCTGCTCGACCCGGGTGACGACGTGCTGCTGCCGGCGCCGTACTGGACCACGTATCCGGAGGCGATCAGGCTGGCCGGCGGCGTACCGGTGCCGGTGCTCGCGGACGAGACCCAGGACTACCTGATCACGGCGGAAGCGCTCGAGGCGGCCAGGACCGAGCGGACCAAGGTGCTGCTGTTCTGCTCGCCCAGCAATCCGACCGGCGCGGTGCACTCCCCCGACCAGGTTGCCGAGATCGGCCGCTGGGCGGTCGAGCACGGGATCTGGGTGATCACTGACGAGATCTACGAGCACTTGGTGTACGGCTCGGCGACGTTCACCTCGATCCCGGTCGCGGCTCCCGAGCTGGCGTCGCGCTGCATCGTGCTGAACGGGGTCGCCAAGACCTACGCGATGACCGGCTGGCGGGTGGGCTGGATGATCGGCCCGGCCGACGTGGTCAAGGCGGTGACCAACCTGCAGTCGCACCTGACCTCGAACGTCAACAACATCGCCCAGCGGGCCGCATTGGCCGCGGTCAGCGGCGACCTGTCGGCGGTGACCGAGATGCGGGCCGCCTTCGACCGGCGCCGCCAGATCATGGTCGGGATGCTCAACGAGATCTCCGGCGTGCACTGCCCGGAGCCGCTGGGCGCCTTCTATGCCTATCCGGCGGTTGGCGGGCTGCTGGGCAAGGAGATCGCCGGCCGCCGGCCGATCAGCTCGGCCGAGCTCGCCGAGCTGATCCTGGCCGAGGCGGAGGTGGCGGTGGTGCCCGGTGAGGCATTCGGGACGAGCGCGCATCTGCGACTGAGCTACGCCCTCGGCGACGACGACCTGGTCGAGGGGGTTACCCGGTTGCAGAAGCTGCTGGGCGAGGCACGGCCCTGAGCAACGGCGCCGAACCGACGTCGGGCCCAAGCCTCGAGCTCGATCGGTCAGGGCAGCCGGCCCGAGCCGGCGGGCGGGGCGGCTTGCACGACCTGCCCAAGGCGCATCTGCACCTGCACTTCACCGGCTCGATGCGGCACGACACGCTGCTCGAGCTCGCCGACCGGCACAGCGTCCGGCTCCCCGACGTGCTGCTGGCCGCGACCCCACCGGAGCTGCGCGCCACCGACGAGCGCGGCTGGTTCCGGTTCCAGCGGTTGTACGACGCGGCCCGCTCGGTGCTCCGCAGCCCACCTGATGTCTACCGGCTGCTGCGGGAGGCGGCCGAGGACGAGCGCGCCGAGGGCTCAGGTTGGCTGGAGATCCAGGTGGATCCGACGTCGTACGCGCCCCGGTTCGGTGGTTTGACCGCGACCGTCGAGCTGATTCTGGACGCGGCCCGAATGGCGACCGAGGCGACCGAGGTCGGGCTCGGGGTGATCATCGCGGCCAACCGGACCAAGCATCCGCTCGAGGCCAGAACCTTGGCGAGGTTGGCCGGGCAGTACACGGATCGCGGCGTGGTCGGGTTCGGGCTGTCCAACGACGAGCGCCGTGGCCGGGCGGCGGACTTCGACCGTGCGTTCGGAATCGCCGAACGCGCCGGTCTGGCCGCAGTCCCACACGGCGGCGAACTGTCTGGGCCGGCCAGCGTGGCCGACTGCCTGGATCGGCTACACGCGACCCGGATCGGGCACGGCGTCCGCGCCGCGGAGGACCCGGCGCTGGTCGGCCGGCTCGCGGCCGCCGGCACCGTGCTCGAGGTCTGCCCGACCTCCAATCTCGCGCTCGGTGTCTACGACAAGGCCGAGGACGTGCCGGTCGCTCGGCTGCGCGACGCCGGCATCGCGATCGCACTGGGCGCAGACGACCCGCTGCTGTTCGGCACCCGACTGGTCGACCAATACGCGCTGGTCCGATCGGCATTCGGCGCATCCGACGCGGAGCTGGCCGAGCTCGCCCGCAGCTCGATCCGGGGCTCGTTCGCACCGGCGCCGGTGCGCGACCGGCTACTCGCCGGCGTCGACCGCTGGCTCACCAGCTGACCCGACCATCCGGCCGTGCTTCTAGTGCTCCGGCCGGAGCTCCTGCCGCAGCCCGCGCTTCGGGTCCCATTGCCACAGCGTCATGCCACCACCGAACTTCAGATACGCCGCCCGCTCCACGTCGAGCGCGAACAGGTGGAACTCCGGCTCGTCCGGCGCCCAGTCGATCCGGGCCCGGATCGCCTCCTGGAAGGCTCGACGCGGCTGCGGATCGCGGATGTCCACGGCTTGCCCGTAGAGCTTGATGTCGCCGCCGGGGTTGTCCTTGCCCGAGGGCAGGCTGTGCACCAGCAGACGCGGATCGCGCAAGAGATCCAACGCCTTCATCGACTGCCACATCATGCCAAGGAACAGCTCACCCGCGGCCAGGTCAATCTCGCACGGGGTGACCCGAGGCCAACCGTCCTTGCTCAGCGTGCCGAGCAGGACCAGCTGGTCTGCTCTGAACCTGGCGTCGGCGAACTCGGCGAACTCCGGGCATGCCGTCTCGAATTCCTGCCAGCGCATCGCGACCTCCTCTCTAG
>JAKEEW010000433.1 GCA_022616375.1 Sporichthyaceae bacterium | reverse complement strand
GAGGCCGCCCACTACAGCGTGGCTAAGGCCGCCGACCTGCTCGCCCTGCCCACCGAGGTCGTGCGTGCCGACGGCAACGGAGAGATCGACTACCACGACCTGGCCGAGCGGCTCACCCCGCACCGGCACGCCCCGGCGATCGTCGTGGCCAACATCGGCACCACCATGACCGAAGCCATCGACGACGTGCGCCGCATCCACCAAGTGCTCGACGCGCTGTCGGTGCGCCGCCGCTACATCCACGCCGACGCCGCCCTGGCCGGCATCCCTCTCGCGCTGGTGGAGCCCGGGGAGCGGCCCGGGTTCGACCTGGCCGATGGCGCCCATAGCGTGGCCATCTCCGGGCACAAGTTCCTCGGCACGCCGTTGCCTTGTGGCGTGATCGTGGTCAAGACCGCCCGCCGCCGCGCCCAGGTCACCGACGTGCCCTACACCGCCACCCCCGACACCACCATCACCGGCTCCCGGTCCGGACACGCACCGCTGCTGCTGTGGTACGCCCTGGCCCGCCACGGCCTGGCCGGACTGCGCCAACGCGCCGCCGACTGCCGAGAGCTGGCCGACTACACCCGCCAGCGGCTGGCCGACATCGGCTGGGAAGCCTACCGCTCCCAACCCCACGCATTCACCGTCATGCTCAAAACCCCACCCGCCGACCTAAACCGCCCGTGGGTGCTCGCCAGCGCCGACGGGTGGAGCCACATCGTGTGCATGCCCGGCATCACCCGCAGGCAAATCGACGGTCTGGTCGATGACATCGCCCAGGCCAGCAGCGACCTACCCAACTCCCCAGACACCACACCCGACCAGGAGGGCACCCGGTGAGCCCAGGCATCCCACCCACGACCATACAGTCCACGATGGACGAAACCTGTGCCCGCCGACCCCGTGGGCGCGTGCCACGGATCGCCACAGCCGTTGCAGCCATGCTGATCGCATCGGTGGGCGTGCTCGGCGCCGGCTGCACCTCCAGCCACCGCCAACCCGACCCCAGCGCCACCCGTACGTCGACCATAACCGACACGCCGGTGAATGCTGGCCGCGCCGAGGCACTGACCGCCTACCAGCTCATGTGGCGGGCCTACCTCACCGCCAGCGCCACCGGCGGACGCAGCGAGGCCGACCTGGCCACCCACGCCACCGGCCCCGCGCTGACCACACTCCGAGCCAGCCTGGCCACGCTGCGCTCCCACAGTCTGGTTATGAGAGGTCGGCTCACCGGCGCAGCAACGATCACCACCCTGGTCCCGACGGCCGACCCGACCACGGCACGCATCCGCGATTGCGTGGATGACGCCACCACGGTGGCGCCCCGCGGCGCGCGCGTGGTGTGGGACGACAGCCCCGGCGTCCCACGG
>JAKEEW010000432.1 GCA_022616375.1 Sporichthyaceae bacterium | reverse complement strand
GTCCGCCGAGCACACCGAGGCCACCGCAACCCAGCCTGCGGGCGGATCCTCACTGCCGGCTTAGCCCGTACTTATCGATCTCTCATCCGGGCCTGTCACGGTGCCGGCATGGCAACCCTGACCACGATGCCGCCACCGGTGGTGGCCGAGGCATCGGGACCGCCCAGGCCGGCGGCGGACGGCCCGGCCGCGGTGGCGTACGTGCTGCTGCTGGTCCAGGCCGCTGCCGGCTTGCTCGCCATGCTCGGGCTCGTCCTGATCATGGGTGGCAACCCGGCCTACGCACTCGTCCCATCGATCAAGCCGGTGCTGCTGCTGGTGCTGGCCACCGCGGTGGTCCGGGGCCGTCGCCGGGCCGCCATGGCCGTGATCGTGATCGAGCTGGTGTCCCTGACCGGATACGGTCTCAACCTGCTGATCGGGCTCGTGCCCCAGGTCGATGTCACGGTCAACCTGGTCACGCTGCTGACGAACGTGGCGCTCCCGGTCGCGATCGTGGTGTTGTGCCGGCAGATCCGGGCTGAGCAGGCGGCCCGATGAGCCCGGACAGCCCGTTCCTGATCGGTATCGCTCCGGAGCATCGGCTGGCGCTGGTTGCCGCACTCGTGCTTCCGCTCCTGCTCTGGGCGGGAGCCCGGTTGGTCGCCACCGGAGCTGTGGCGCTTGACGGCCGGGTCGCGGCGGCGTACCGGCGCTACGCCGCCGCCCCGGTCACCATGAAGTGGCTGACCTGGCTGCTGCTGCTGACCGCAGTGATCCACGTCGCGCTCCCGCTGGGACACGACAACGGCGGCGGATCGGGTCTGCTGTTCGTTGCGGTCGGCGTGGCGTATGGCTGGTTGGCGATGCGCGCGCTCTCCGGTCGTCGATGGCGGTTGCCGACGGCGCTGCTGCTGATCGCCACGCTGATCGGGTATCTGCTGGTGGTCGGGCCGGGGCAGGAGGAGCCGGATCACGTCGGCATCGCGACCGCGCTGGACGAGCTGGCGGCGCTCGGCTTGTGCCTGATCCCGGCTCGGGGTGCGCGACGAGGGGCGCGCAAGCTCGCGAGCACCGGGTTCGTGGTGTTGACGATCCTGGTCGGCGCGATCATCTGGGTTGGGATGTTCGCCGCGCACCAAGCCGGTGAGACGGCCGCGGTCACCACTGTGTTCGAGCCCACCAGCGGTGAGGACGGTCACGAGCCCGCCGAGGACGGTCACGAGCCCGCCGACGACGGGCACGGTCAGCAGGGTGGGCACGGCCACAGCCATGGATTTACCGCGCGCGCCCAGGCCGGCGTGATCATGCGGCCAGTAGCGGGCGAGCTGACCGATGGACAGCGGGAGGCCGCGGAACAGCTGGCCGCCGCAACCACGGTGGGGATCGCGAAGTACACCGATCTGCGGGCGGCGCAGCGTGACGGTTACCGGGCCGCTCAGCCGCTGGACGGACTCGGCGTGCACTTCGAGAACAAGGCGTACCAGTCCGACGGGCGGATCCTCGATCCGACCCGGCCCGAGCAACTGGTCTACGCGATCGAAGGCGGCCGGGCCGTGCTGCTTGGCGCGGTGTACCAGATGCAGACCGCCGGTGTGCCGGGTCCGGCGGTGGGCGGATCGATCACGCGCTGGCACGCGCACAACGTGTGCCTCACGATCACTCCGCCGGGTTTCGGTGTGGTGTCGCCGTTCGGCACTTGTCCTAGCCTGACCCTCACTGCGACGACGCCGGAGATGATGCACGTCTGGACGATCGAGCACCCGGACGGACCGTTCGCCGAGGAGATCGGCCCGACCTGGATCCGCCGCGAGCTCGCCGACCACGGACAGCCACTGAGGTAACCGGTCCCGCTAGGGATCGCCGCCGCCGCGACAGGCCTACCTCGACAGGTGACGCAGCGTCCCGCTGAAGGCCCGGTCACCGCGACGCGGCACCGGGCGGGTCCAACGAGACATCCCGTCATCGAGCTGGCCGGCGTCGGCTCTCAGCGCCGCTCCTGTGCCGGTGGAGGTTCACATGTGCGACAGCTCGGGCGGCGTCCGTCGGGGGCTTGGTACATGGCCGACTGTCTGGCAGTTACGAGGAGTTGATGGCAGCGAGGTAGGCCGCGTTCAGACGCTCGCGAACGCTCGGTGATCGCGGTGGGGTTTCGGAGCCAAGGTGCCAGTGGCGCAGTTCGTCCATGAACTCTTGCCAGAGCGCCGGGCCGTCTTGTTCGAGCAGCTCGGCGCGAACGCGCTGCGCTGCGCTCGTGGGCCGGTGGCGAACTCCCCAGCTGCCCAGCTGCACGAACACGGGTATCAGCTGGATCGCGGGTTCGGTCAGGCTGTAGCGCGCTCGCTGGCCGGGTCGCGTGTCCTCGCGGGTGAGCAGTCCCGACTCGACGAGTCGCTTGAGTCGGTCGGCGAGGATGTTCGAGGCGATCCCCTCCATCGAGTGGGCCTGCAGCTCTCGGAAATAGCGGTGGTCTCCGAAGACGATGTCGCGGAGGACGAGCAGGCTCCAGCGATCGCCGAACACCTCGACCGCCGCGTTGATCGGGCAATCCGACCGTGGCTCATGCGCTTCACCCATAGTGCTTGCAATCTACCACCGCTAGACGTATCGTCTCGGAAAGCGATTGCAAACCACAAGCGGAAGGAGCTCCATGCTGACGCAGGTCGCGGAGGGTGTGCTGGTCCACCAGAGCGAGCTACTCCAGAACAACGCCGTTGTCGTGCAAGGCCGGGCCGGCGTGTTGCTCATCGACCCCGGGATACAAGGCGATGAAATGGCCTGCCTCGCGAACGACCTTCGCGAGTTGGGCCAGCCCGTTGTGGCAGGCTTCTCGACGCATCCTGATTGGGATCACGTGCTCTGGCACACCGAACTTGGCGAAGCGCCCCGTTACGGTACGGCCCGCTGCGCGGCCTACATGCGAGATCTGCTCTCGAACGCGGACTGGAAGGCCCGCGTCGCCGAGGGGTTACCGCCGGAAATCGCCGAGGAGATACCGCTGGACCTGTTCGGCCTCATTACCGGTCTGCCTGCCGAAACTACGCAGATTCCGTGGGATGGCCCCAAGGTCCGGATTATTGAGCACCCGGCGCATGCCCAGGGCCATGCGGCGCTGTTGATCGAGGAGCGCGGCGTTCTCGTCGCCGGCGACATGCTTTCTGACATCCTGATTCCGTTCCCTGACCTGGACGCCGCAGATCCGATTGAGGACTATCTCGTTGGGCTGCGGCTGCTCGAGGGCGTTGCGGGCGACGTCGATGTCCTCATCCCCGGTCACGGGTCCGTCGGCGGAGCTGATCAGGTACGCGCACGGATCGACCAGGATCGCGCGTACGTGCGTGCCTTGCGTGACGGCCATGCTTCCGATGACCCGCGCATCGGCCCATCGGCCACGTTCGGCAAGGATTGGCTGCCCGGCGTGTATGAATGGCAACGACAGCGCCTCGCCCCAAGAAGCGAGCGCGACGGGACGCCCGGCTAGCGATCCGCTTGCGGGACTGGCCTGCCTCCACCGACACAATCCAGCCACCCCACCGCAGCTGTGGATATCCCGTAAGCGAGTCTCAGATCGGGTCCCACGGCACCGACTGGTAGACCGATCCCAGTGCGGACATCAGGTCGGGATCAACCGGCAGCTCCACGTCGTCGATCTGCCGGACCGGCGCGATGCCGATCGAGTTGGTGATGAACGCCGACCGGAACGACCCAAGCTCCGCCAGCCGCACCTCCCGCCGCTCGGACCCAAGGCCCACTCGGCCGAGTCGAGGGGCGACGAGCTGCATCGTGATCCCGACCAGCTGCGGCGCCGCCGGCCAGACCACGGCCTGCCCGTCGAAGAGACCGAGGTTGGCGATCGTCGTCTCGGCGATCAGCCCACCGGTCCCGACCAGTAGCGCGTCGTCAAAGCCGGCACGCTCGGCCCGCCGCGTAATAGGTCTGGCCGAACCCGCCGACGTGCTTGAGGTGGGCGGCCGGGCGCAGGTACTGCTCGGACCGCAGCCGCTGAGCCGCAGCGGGCGGTTCGGCTGCGGAACGCACAGTGACTACCACGATCGGCTCGCCGGCAAGGGCCGAGCCGGCGGGACCGTATACCTGCACCCGGACCGTCGCATCGGCCCGGCCATCGAGCGCGTGCCGGATGTACCGGCAGACCAGGGCGCCGTCGAGCTCGGCATCGAACAGCTCGCGGTGAGCGCCGGACAGCCGGGTCAGGTGCAGTGCAAGCCCGCGGGTCCGACCGCCGCGGACCTGCATCATCGTGAAGTGCCCATATCCGGTGAGGGCGGGTAGCCGGGCCAGCTCGGCGCTCACCGGCTCACCGTTGATCTCTACCAGATCAGGATGCGGCACCAGACCAGGACGCGGCACTGGATCGGGAGGCAGCACCGGATCAGGACGCGGTGGCGTACGCCTCGGCCGGCGGGCGGTCGCTCCGTGCCGACAGCTCCCAGCGCGCGAACGCCCTCCCGAGCAGCGCGAGCACGGCCGCGAACGCTGGCAGCCAGCCAACCCGGGCGGCCAGCCACCACAGGTTCTCCGGGTAGGTGTGCAGTCCGACCAGCGGGCGCCAGCTGGCCACGAAGACCGTCACTGCCATCAACGCGGTCAGATGCCACAGGAACAGCGTCATCGCGAACCGGTTGAGCGTGGCCACGATCGCCCAGGTCGCGGGCCGCGCCATGGCCTGGCGTAACCGATCGAGCACGGTCAGCCCTACCCCGATCTGGATCGCGGCAAGGGCCGGCACCAGCAGCGAGGGTGGCGCCAGGTTAGACCGGTCGGCTCCGGTCACGCCGACCATGCTGGCCGGGTAGTTGCCGACGATGACCAGCAGCGCGTAGCCGGAGGCGCCGAGCGCGATCAACGACCAGGTGGTGCTCCGACTCCGCAGCCCGCCACGCTCCCAAGCGACACCGAGTTGGTAGGGCACCAGCCAGCCGGCCACCAGGCTCACCCAGCTGATCGACTCCGGCACGCCGAGCCAGCCGTGGATCCGGATCAGATCGGTCAGCACCACGGCGAGTAGCGGCAGGAGCGCCGCGGCCGCGCCCCAGCGCTCGACCCCGGCCAACACATACCGGGTCAGCGCGGTCAGCACCAGGTAGACGGCGATGAACCAGAGCGGGCTGACCGCCAGCTTGACCAAGGTGTGCACGGTCTGCCCCGGCACCGCCAGGCCGTTGAGTATGACCGCGACCGGGATCCAGGCGGCGAGCAGCACCAGCACCGGCTTGCCAAGCCGGGTAGACCTGGCCCGCATCCAGCCGTCGTAGCTCTGCCCGCGCCGGCGGCTGCGACGCAGGCTGCGGGAGTTGGCGTAACCGCCGACGAAAAAGAACAGGCCGAGCGTCTGCAATACCCAGGTAACCGGCACCAGATAGGACATGGTGACCAGCGGGCTCTCGACGCGCAGTCCGTCGGACTCGAGCACCAGAGAGGTCACCAACCAGTGGCCGACTAAGACGCCGACGATCGCTATCGCGCGCATCGCGTCGACGGCCCGATCCCGGTCTGGCGGGGTCGCGGCAGCGATCGTTCGGGCCATGAGGGCGAACCGTCCGTGCAACGGCATGGGGGCACGGTAGCGGATCGAACCGGCACAAGCCGCTGTGAAATGCGCGACAGGATCTCGACCGGGTCCGGCTGGTGCGAGAGCGAGGCCGGTGGTGGCGGAGATCAGCCGCCGGCCGCCGAGATCAGCCGCCGGCCCGGCGGTAGGACGTCTCGATCTCCTGCTCGGCCTCGACCCGGCCGACCCAGGTCGCGCCCTCGACCGACTTGCCGGGCTCGAGATCCTTGTAGACCTCGAAGAAATGCTGGATCTCCAGCCGGTCGAACTCGGGCACGTGGTGGATGTCGCGCAGGTGCTCGTGCCGCGGGTCGGTGGCCGGGACGCACAGCACCTTGTCGTCCCCGCCCTTCTCATCCCGCATCCGGAACATCCCGATCGCCCGGCAGCGGATCACGCAGCCGGGGAAGGTCGGCTCGTCCAGCAGCACCAGGGCATCGAGCGGGTCCCCGTCCTCGCCGAGGGTCTCCTCGATGAAGCCGTAGTCGGCGGGATAGCGGGTGGACGTGAACAGCATCCGGTCCAGGCGCATCCGGCCGGTCTTCTTGTCCAGCTCGTACTTGTTCCGGGTGCCCTTCGGGATCTCGATCAGGACGTCGAACTCCACCTGTCCCTCCCAGGTCGGCTGGCTCCAGTGTCGCCCACGATGTGGAGATCGCCTGGCGTGGGGGCGCGGCGCGGGGCGGCCACGCTCAGCATTCGCTAGTCTCCCGTGCGCAACCACCGGAGCATCCGGGGCGGCCGGAAACATTCTTGGGTAGGTGAGGCGTGCAGCGCGTCCGGCGGACCGCG
This sequence comes from Sporichthyaceae bacterium, assembly GCA_022616375.1. Lineage (GTDB taxonomy): Bacteria > Actinomycetota > Actinomycetes > JAKEEW01 > JAKEEW01 > JAKEEW01. The sequence goes on along the minus strand of JAKEEW010000432.1, from coordinate 1,100 downwards.
ATCGGCCTCGCCACGGCCCTGGTTATGTCCGGGCTGGTGGTGCTCGGCGCGACCGGCCGGCCGGGCAACGCCGGGACCGGTGCGGCCTTCGCAGACCGGGCCGCCCTGCTCGAGCTCTACGCGGCTCGGGCCGCCGGATCGATCGACGAGACCGGCACGATCCCGAGCGGCGGGCAACCACCGAGCCAGCCACAACCGGTCGCCGGACCCGCCACCGGACGGTTCAGCTATCCGGTGCTCAGTCACCCCGCCATCCCGCTGGCGCCGCTCGAGCTGGATGCCGGAAAGCTCCCGTCCGGGCAGGCCATCGCCGGCCGGCTGGACGGGCTCCTGTGGGATCCTCGATTCGGTGATCGGGTAGCAGTGGCGGTGGTGGACCCGGTGACCGGGCGGCCGATCTACGTCCACGACGCCGGCACCGGCTACACCCCGGCTTCCACCACCAAGCTCCTGACTGCGGCCGCCGTGCTGTCCCGGATGGGTCCGGCCGCCCGGCTGCGGACCACGGTCGTCCGCACCACGGGCACGGACGAGATCGTGCTGGTCGGCGGCGGGGATCCGACCCTGGTCTCGGACGGTGACTCGTTCGCCGCCACCGGCTACCCGGAGCCGGCCCGGCTGTCTACGCTGGCCGAGCGAACCGCGAAGGCGCTGGTCAAGGCTGGGGTACGCAAGGTCAACTTGCGCTACGACGCGGGCCTGTTCGAAGGCCCGGCCAGGGCGGCGAGCTGGGCCTATTCGTATGTGGCCGGCGGGTCCGCGGTGGTCACCCCGGTGAGCGCGCTGGTCGTCGACCACGGCTACGTCGGTGATCCACTGAACCGGATCCGCAGCATGGATCCGGCGCGGCAGGCGGCCGAGCTGTTCGCCCGGCAGCTGAGCGCGGCCGGGGTGAAGGTCTCCGGCCCGATCCAGCCCAAGACGGCCGGTGCGAAGGCCACCGAGCTGGCCGCGGTCGAGTCGCCGCCACTGTCCGCGGTGGTCGAGCACATGCTGGTAGACAGCGACAACGACATCGCCGAGTCGCTGGCCAGGCACGTCGCCATCGCCAGCAAGCAGCCCGCGACGTTCGACGGCGCGGCAGCCACGATCCGGGCCGC
>JAKEEW010000431.1 GCA_022616375.1 Sporichthyaceae bacterium | reverse complement strand
TAGTGAACGAGCAACGAACGAGAACGTGATCGCGGCCGTGACCGTGCTGGTCGTGGCGACGGTAGTGCTCTTGCTGGCGGCCCTGGTCGCGTCGGCCAGCTTCGTAGCGCTGGCCCAGCGGCGAGCGCGCCAGCTCGGCATGCTTGCGGCGGTCGGCGCGACCGAGAAGCAGCTGCGAAGCGTCACCGTGGTCAACGGTGGGGTCGTCGGCCTGGCGGCCGGGGTGCTCGGCTGCGTTGTCGGGATCGCGGGCTGGGCACTAGCCGCTTCCCCGCTGGAGTCGGCAGTCGACTTCCGGATCGACACCTTTGATCTGCCCTGGATGCTGATCGCCGCCGGACTGACGCTGACCGTCTTCACCGCGACCGCGGCGGCATGGTGGCCGGCACGAACGGTGGCGCGAATGTCAACCGTGCGCGCGCTGTCCGGACGCCCGCCGGAGCCTCGCCCGGCGCACCGATCGGTCACCCTCGCCGCACTCGCCGCCGGCATCGGCCTGGCTTCCTTGGCGATCGGTGGAGATCGCGCCCAGGACGGGATGGACATACTGCCGTCGCTGCTCATCCTGGCCGGGACGGTGTCGCTGGTGCTGGGGCTCCTACTGGCGAGCCCGGCAGCGATCCGGGTACTGGCCCGCCTCGGCGGCCGGCTACCGGTCGCCGTGAGGTTGGCCTGGTCCGACCTCTCGCGCTACCGAGCCCGATCCGGATCGGCGCTGGCCGCCATCAGCCTGGTGTTGGGGATCGCGGCCACGGTGGTCATCACTACGGCTGCCACCGAGCGGGCCACCGCGTTCGGCAATCTGGCCGAGAGCCAGCTGCTCATCCGGTCGGACGACGTGCGTGAGCCGTTCGTGCCCGACCAGGCAGACGTCGACCGGTTGCAGCCACAAGTCGATCGGCTGGTCGCCACACTTAGGTCCGCCACCGTTGTCCCGCTGACCGCGGCCCTTGACCCGAGATCCGAACAGGATCCAAAGCTCCAGGGACGATTCCCGATCACGTTCGCTCGGCCGTATGACGACGGCTGGTCGGACGTGGGCAGAGTCTATGTAGCCACCCCGGCAACATTGGCGTTGCACGGCCGCCAGCTCGACGACCTGCGCACCGGCTTCCTCAGCACCGAGACCGGCGATCTTCACCTGCTCGGCGTGGCCGTGACGGTCGACGTCCCGCCCGGTGGCGAACGCCCGGAGCCGGAGCGGGTCACCGACCTCGAGGCCCTTCCGATGACCTACACGTCGTTGCCGGGTTCCTTCGTGACCCCACAAGAGCTCCGCGCTCGGAACTGGGTCGAGGTGCCGACGGCCACCTGGCTGATCCAGTCGGACCATCCGCTGACCAGCGAGCAGCTGGCGCAGGCCCAGGCGATCGCGGTCGAGGCCGGGCTCACCATCGAGTCCCGCGATAGCCAGCAGGACCTGGCCCTGGCCCGAACGATCGCGATCGCCGGCGGCATGCTCGTCGCGCTCGGCGTGCTGGCAATGACGGTCGGACTCGTGCGCAGCGAATCCGGCCGAGATCTCCGCCTCCTGACCGCCACCGGCGCACGCCGCCGAACCCGGCGGGCCATCACCGCAGCCACCGCCGGAGGGCTCGCTCTCCTCGCGGCGATTCTGGGCACCGCCACCGCTTACCTCGGTTTGATCGCCGGCTTCTGGCACAACCTGGAGACGCTGGAGCGGATCCCCGTGCTCGAGCTGGTGATCATCGTGCTGGGAGTTCCGCTCGCCGCCACGGTCGCGGGATGGCTGGTGTCTGGCCGGGAGCCGGCCAACCTGGCGCGGCAACCGATGGAGTAGCCGAGCCGCCGCGGTGCCCGCCTTGGTCCACGAGGTCTGACGGCTCGCGCGACCGGGGACGGGTCGGCGGCGCGGGTTCGCGGCCTCTGGCTCGTCGCTCGGCGCAGCCGGCACCGATCTCGCCGGAGCCGAGCTCGAACGACATGGCCGGGTCGGCCACGGCGACCCGGGCGCTCGAGCGTCGGCAGCCGGGCGTCCGAAGCTCGAGGTCAGCCGGCGGCATCGACGGTCCTGATCGGCACCCAACCCTGCCGGCCACTGCTTGACCGGCACCAGAGCCACCCGCTGCGCCGGTCCTCGGCGAGGACGTCGAGCAGGTCTCCGGCCGCGGTGGGAAGCTCGGTCGTGTCGTAGGCCTCGAGCACCACGGCCGTGTCCGACGGCTGGGATAGGTGCCGGGCCGGCACCCAGCCGGAACCGTCGGCCGCGGTCACGAATACGAACTCGGGCCACTCGGTGTCACGCTCGCCGACCTGCACCGGCTCTCCGACTGCCAACCGCAAAGGCGCACGCTGCGGGATCTCGTGCGCGACTCGCGCCACCACCTGTTTCACACTGCTTACCCTGCCAGCCACCACTGACAGTTCTGGTCCGGTCAGCGGGGCGGCGCCGCCTCGTTGCCGGGCTCCACGCAGAACTCGTTCCCCTCCGGATCCTGCATGCTGATCAGGCCCTCGAACCGGGCCACGACCGAGGCACCAAGCCCGACCAGGCGCTCGACCTCGGACTCCAGGTCCGCGGGCGCACGCAGGTCGAAGTGGATCCGATTTTTCGCGGTCTTGCCCTCAGGGACCTGGTTGAACCACATATTCGGGCCACCCCAGCCCGGCGCCTCGACATACGCCTTCTGCGAGGTCGAGTCCTCGTCGACATCAGAGCCGAGCGCTGCCGCCCAGAACCGGGCCAGTCCGAGCGCGTCGGCACAGTCGAACGTGACGTTCTTGATGAAGGTCATCGCGCCAGTATCGCCAGGCACCGACCGGCAGCGCGCGGCATTTTCGCGGCATACCGGACCGCAAAGTGTGGAAACCGTACACTTGACCAATGGCCGATCCCGTGCCCCTGACTACCGCCCGAAACACGCTCGGAGAGCTGGTCAACCGAGCCCGGTTCGGGCGTGAGCGCGTCGTGATCTCCGAGCATGGCACACCAGTCGCAGCGATCATCTCGGTTGCTGAGCTGGAAGAGCTGCAGGCCACTCAGGACGCTGCAGACCTGCGCTCGGCGTCGGCAGCCAAGGCCGCAGGTGGAGCCTGGATTCCGCACGATCGGGTGGTTGAGATCCTCGCAGCAGACGAGGCATCCGAGTCGGAGACGTGAGCTACACGATTGCCTGGCTCGAGAACGCGCTTACCGCCGCGCGCGGTCTGAGGGCGTCGGATCCGGACAGCGTGCGGTGAGTCGTTGCAGCAATCGGACGGCTGGCCACCGACCCACGGCCGGCCCCGAATCATCGGCTCGGCACCTCGGCGCTCTATCGCCTCCGCGTCGGAGTCGTTCGAGTCATCTACGAGGTGAACGACCGCGACTCCACAATCTCGGTTCTCACCGTAGGCAGGCTCCCCCGATAGCCCGCCTACCAGACCACCTCCGCCATCGAGCAGTTCAGGCCGGAGCCGATGCCGAGCAGCCCGACCCGGCTGCCGGGTCGAAGCCGGCCGAGCTCGTCCAGCTTGGACAGCGCGATCGGCACCGCGGCCGGGCCGACGTTGCCGTGCTCGGGGAACACCGTCAGCACCCGTGCCGGGTCCAGGCCGAGCAGCTTGACCAGCGCATCGGTGTGCACCTTGCTGACCTGGTGCACGACGAACTCGTCGATCTCGGTACCGGCCCAACCGAACGCGCCGGCCGCGGCCTGGAACGTGGTGGCGGCCAGCTTCAGCCCTTCGTGCAGCAGCGTCCGTTGCCTACGTCGAAGTTCTGGCAGGTATCGGGTAGCTCGAGGTTGCCGTGCACGACCGATGCGGTGGATGGCTCCACGTAGTCCCGGCTCACCGATGTGTTGATCAGCACACCGATCTGCTCCGGCGGGACCGCGGACTCCGCGAGCGCCTTCCGTCCGGCGAGGGTGGCGGCATCGGCGGCCTGCATCGGTCCATCCCAGACTCGTCGCGCCTGGATGCCGGCGACGTTCTCCAACAAGTCACCGCGCACCCCGAGCCGATCGAGCGCCGGCTGCAGCCGCCATACGATCTCTGCCGAACTCAGCCGGACCGGCGCGTCCACGTGGACGACCGTCTCGATGCAGACGTGGTGGAACACCATGGGCACACCAGCCGGGTCCGGGAACGCGTCACCGTGCACCCTACTGAGGCCGATGCTTCGGAGCGCGGGCTCCCTCGATCTGCGGCCGACCGCCCCGGGTGGCCAGTCCAGACCGAGCCGGCCGACGGGCACGAATATTCGGTGGCCGCGCCGGCCGGGGTCGTGG
>JAKEEW010000430.1 GCA_022616375.1 Sporichthyaceae bacterium | reverse complement strand
TGGTGGTTGCCGAGGTCAACGGCGATGCCGCGGCGCAGCGGCCGCGCGGGATCATCGCCAACCCGAACTGCACCACGCTGTCGATGATCGTCGTGCTTGGAGCGCTGCACCGGGCCTACGGCCTGACCGAGGTGGTCGCCGCGTCCTACCAGGCAGCGTCCGGTGCCGGCCAGGTCGGTATCGACACGCTGCGCGACCAGCTGGCCAAGGTTGCGGGATCGCCCCACCTGGGCACCGCGCCCGGCGACATCCGGGGTGCGATCGGAGATCTCGGTCCGTTCCCCGCCCCGCTCGCGCTCAACGTAATCCCGTGGGCCGGCTCGCTCAAGGACGACGGCTGGTCGTCCGAGGAGCTCAAGGTCCGCAACGAAACCCGCAAGATCCTCGGACTGCCCGATCTGAAGGTCGCGGCGACGTGCGTGCGGGTGCCGGTGATCACTACTCATTCGGTGGCCGTGCACGCCACGTTTGGGCAGCCGATCGACGTCGAGTCGGCCCGCGAAACTTTGCGCGAGGCTCCGGGTGTGGTGCTGTTCGACGACCCGGCAGCCGGCGAGTACCCCACCCCGGCCGACGTGGTCGGGACCGACCCGACCTGGGTCGGGCGGATCCGCCGGGCGCTGGACGACGAGTGCTCGCTGGAGCTGTTCGTCTGCGGCGACAACCTGCGTAAGGGCGCCGCGCTCAACACCGCACAGATCGCCGAGCTGGTCGTCACCGAGCTCACGGCGCGCTGAGCTCAGGGACCTACCGAGCTCTACGGCGCATCGACCCTACGAAGCGCTGAGCCGCAGCACGACGCAGCAGCGATCCGGCTCGGGCGCCAGGGTTGGCACCGCGCCGGCCTCCGACACGGCAGCCGCGGTCTCGGCCAGCACCTTGAGGTTCATCGCGCAGACCAGCTGGGTGTACTCCTGGGCCAGCAGCTGGAACGGACAGTTGCCCAGCGTGATCCGGTCGGCCTCCAGCCTGGGCTGGTAACCCTGCTCGCCGAGCACCTCGATCAGCGCGGCCCGGACCTCGGCGGGATCGGCCCCGGTGCCGGCCCGAGATCGGACTGTGGACCCGAGCGAGCGGCCAAGCGCACGGGCGGCCGCCGCGACCGCGTCGTCGATCGGCACGTCCTGCGTGCTGGCCGAGTGCACCGCTTCGGCGAGCAGCCGACCGGCGACCTCGTAGTGTCGTTCCGGCAGGCTCACGCTCAGCGCACGGCTGGATCGGCGATACAGCTTCGCCGGCCGACCTGCTCCAGGCCCGCGGCGCCCGGTCAGCCGGCGGAACTCGACCTCGAGTAGCCCAGCCGCGACCAGCTTCTCCAGGTGGAACACGGCGACCGAGCGGGCGAGCCCGAGCGCCGCCGCGGCCTCGTCCCGGCTCACCGGCTCCCTCCGCCCGACCACCCACTGATACAGCCGTGCCCGGACCGGTTCGTCAAGCGCGGCTACGCCCGCGACGTGCGCGGCGAAGTTGTCCGACCCCTCGGTGCTCACCCAGCTCCTCCCGCCCTCCAAGCCCATTCTAAAAGCAAGAAGCCTTGACGAAACCTCTACCCAGGTTCTAAAACATAGACACATCGTCTTTAGATGTGGAGGTGAGCCTCCGTGGCTCAGTCTGCAACCGGCTCGGCCGGCACGGACGTGACCAGCCCGAGCTATCGCGCGTTCTTCCTGCTCCGCACCGTCTTCACGGTCGCACCGATCTTGTTCGGCCTGGATAAGTTCACCAATCTCATGGTCGATTGGGAGGTCTATCTGGCGCCGGTCTTCACCGACGTGCTGCCCTGGGACGCCGAGCAGATCATGTGGATCGTCGGCGTGATCGAGATCGTGGCCGGCATCGTGGTCGCGGTCGCCCCCCGATTCGGGGGGTATCTCGTCGCCGCGTGGCTGGCCGGGATTATCGTCAACCTGGTCGGCCAGGGTAAGTACTGGGACATCGCGCTGCGTGACTTCGGCCTGCTGGTCGGCGCCCTGGCGCTCGCCCAACTCGCGGCGACCTACGCTCCCGGACGCATCAGGAGGTAACTCGATGGCTGCGGCGCAGACCTACGTTGTCGTTGGCGCAGGCCTGGCCGGTGGTCGGGCGGTAGAGACCCTGCGTAAGGAGGGTTTCGAGGGTCGGATCGTGCTGGTCGGTGCCGAGCCGCATCGCCCGTACAACCGCCCCCCGCTGAGCAAGGACTACCTGCGGGGTGAGACCAAGCTCGACGACGTGTTCCTCTACGACGAAGGCTTCGCCGCAGCCAACGACATCGACCAGCGGCTCGACACCACAGTCGAGGCGATCGAGGTCGCCCAGCGCAGGGTCGTGCTCGACACCGGAGAGCGGATCGACTTCGACCGGCTGCTGCTGTCGACCGGAGCCGAGCCGAAGCGGCTGCCCAGCCCGGGCGGTGATCTCGACGGCGTCCAGTATCTGCGCACGATCGATGACAGTGACCGGCTACGGAGCCGGATCGAGCAGGCCAGCCGGGTCGTGGTGGTGGGAGCCGGCTGGATCGGGTGCGAGGTGGCCGCTTCGGCCCGCCAGCTCGGCCGTGAGGTGTCGCTGGTGACCGGGGTCTCGGTCCCGCTGGAGGAGGCGCTCGGCACCGAGATCGGTGCGATCTACCGCGACATCCACGCCGAGCACGGAGTTGACCTGCGGTTGGGCGCGACGGTCGAGGAGTTCGTCGGTAGTAACGGTTCGGTCGAGGGAGTCCGGACCGCCGATGGGGAGCTGGTGGCCGGAGATCTCGTCGTGGTCGGCATCGGAGTTGCACCGCGGGTGCAACTAGCCGCACAGGCGGGGATCGCAGTCGACGACGGAGTCGTCACCGACGAGTTCCTGGCCACCAGCGCCGACGGGATCTACGCGGCCGGCGATGTCGCGTCCGCCCGGCACCCGTTCTTCGACACCCAGCTGCGGGTCGAGCACTGGTCCAATGCCCGCTTCCAGGGCGTAGCGGCGGCCAAGAACATGATGGGCACGCCGACGCCGTACGAGCGGATCCCGTACTTCTTCTCCGACCAGTTCGACGTGTCGATGGAGTACTCCGGGCACGCTCCGCGCTTCGATCGGGTGGCATTCCGAGGCGACGTACGCGGCTGGAAGTGCATCGCGTTCTGGCTCGACCGGGGCAGGGTGGTGGCCGGGCTGAGCCTGAACATCCCGAAGACCACCAAGCCGGTGCAGGCGCTGATCCGCGGCCGCGGGGTGGTAGACGTCGACCGGCTCACCGATCCCGCGGTACCGCTAGCTGACCTGGTTCCGGCAGGCTCGCTCTGATCTCTATCCTGGGCGGGTGACGCAGGCCGGGCCGGGATGGTCGGGGCGGACCCGGATGTTCGCCACCGCGGTTCCCGGCCTTGCCCAGTTGCTGTCCGACGAGCTCGGTTCGAGCGGCGCCAGGGTCACACAGCTCGGCTTCGACGGCCGGGCGGACGTCGTGCTGTTCGAAGCCGAGTCGGCCGATGTGCGGACCATGCTCGACCTGAGGCTGGCCGAGGACGTGTTTGCCGAGATCGGCCGGACACTTCGTTCCGAAGGCGACCGGCCGAACTGGATCACTACCCGGATCTGGCGGCCAGAGCGGATCCGCCGCGCGCTCGCGGCCCGGGCGGCACTGGTGCGGGCCACCGGCAAGCGGGCCACCTACCGAGTGATCGTCCGGGTCCGCCAGGAGCGCTCCTTCCTGCGCACCGACCTGCGCCGCGAGTTCGACCGAGCGGTCGCCAGAGATCAGCCCGGTTGGCGCCGAGCCGACCCGGCCGAGCTCGAGCTGTGGGTGGTCGAGTACCAGCAGGGCAAGCTGGTCGCCGGGGTAAGGATCAGCGATGCCGAGATGCGCCAGCACCACGGACGGGTCGAGGAGCGGTCCGGCGCGCTGCGGCCCACGGTTGCCGCGGCCATGGTGCTGTTGGCCGGCCAACCCGACGGCGTGCTCCTCGATCCGTGCTGCGGCTCGGGCACGATCCTGACCGAGGCACTCGCGGCCGGCTGGACTGCGTACGGACGGGACATCGATCCGGCTGCGGTCCGGATCGCCGGGCGCAACGCGGGAGCTGCCGAGCTCGAGCTCGGTGATGCACGCCGGCTCGACCTGCCGGACGAGTCGGTGGCGGCGTGCGTGTCCAATCTCCCGTTCGGCACCCAGTACGAGGTGCCGGAGCCGATGGACGTGTGGCTGCGCGAGGTGCTCGCCGAACTGGCCCGGGTGACCAGGCCAGGGGGCCGGCTTGTGCTGCTGGCACCGGACATCCCGCGGGCGGTGGTGCCCGCCGGCGTCCGGCTCACCGGCCGGCACCAGCTTCGGCTGTTCGGGCACAGGTCCACAATGTGGATCTACCAGCGGTAGACAGTTGACCATGCAGGACCGACCCCCGTTCTTCTACGTCCCGCAGCAGCGCGAGCACACCTGTTTGCAACTGGCCCCGGAGGCGCTGGACTGGGTGCGCGCCCAGCTCGGCGGCTCGCCGATCATCCGCACCGAGTTCTTGACCGGCGGCATCTCACATTCGAACTGCGCGCTCACCATTGGCGGCCCTACCTCACACGAGGTCGTGCTGCGCCGCTGGACCAGGCCCGGCTGGGAGATCGACGACGCGGACTACACCGTGCAGCGCGAGGCGCTGGCGATGGACGCGCTGGAACGAGCCGGCATCCCGGCGCCGCGATGCCTTGCCGTCGATCCGACCGGAGCGCACTGCGGCGCGCCGGCGCTACTGATGACCCGGCTGGCCGGAGCGCAGCCGACCGCGGAAACCGGCCGCACGCCGAGCTTTGCCGAGCAGCTCGCGGCGTCGGCGCGGGCGATGCACGAGCGGGTCGCCGTCCCGCCCGGGCTGCCGGAGTACGAGCGGTGGTTCGACCAGGACGACCAGCAGGACCTGCGGCCGCCCGAGCACGCCGCGCGCCCGTGGATCTGGGAGCGGATGTTCGAGGTGGTCACCAAGTCCGCCTCGGGTGCGAACCAGGCGGCGTTCATTCACCGCGACTACCACGCCGGTAACACGCTGTGGTCCGGCTCCCGGATGACCGGGATCGTGGACTGGACGACGGCCTCGGCCGGCCCGGTCGGCGTGGACCTCGGGCACATGCGGGTCAACCTGGTGGTGACCGGATGGCGTGAGCTGGCCGACAAGTACCTGCGGGCGTACGCGGCCTTGGCCGGCCCGAGCTTCGTCCACGAGCCGTACTGGGATCTGACCTCGGCTACGGACTTCGGGCCCTACGAGGAGTTCAGCCCGACCGAGATCGAGCGGATGGAGGACTACGCCGGCGAGCTGCTCAGCCGGACGGGAGGGTGACGTCGCAGCGGTGTACGGGAATTGACGACAGGGACGGGAATTCCCGTCTAGCTCGCGAGCAACCACCCAGGCGGAGCCGGCGGGGTGGGAGGAGTTGCTATCGTCGGCGGCCATGGAACGGGTAGATGGAATCGGCGGGGTCTTCTTCCGGGCGCGGGATCCGCAGGCGCTCGCCAAGTGGTACGAGGACAACCTCGGGATCACCAACATCGAGACGGGTGGGCCCTGGACCCAACAGGCCGGAATGACGGTCTTCTCACCGTTTCCGGCGGACACCGACTACTTCGGGCGGATGGATCAGCAGATGATGCTGAACTTCCGGGTGAGCGACCTCGACGCGATGCTCGCCCAGCTTCGCGCCGCCGGGGCCACGGTGGACGAGAAGGTGGTCGAGGAGAGCTACGGCCGGTTCGGGTATGCCAGCGATCCGGAGGGGCACCGGTTCGAGCTGTGGCAGCCGCTCGAAC
>JAKEEW010000429.1 GCA_022616375.1 Sporichthyaceae bacterium | reverse complement strand
GTCCGATCCGGCACCGGACCGGGTTTGACCGTGTAGAGCCCGTACCCGCCGTGCGCGTCCGTCGGGCATCGGCCAAAGCCGCGGAAGCCCACGATCTCGCCCGGACCGCGGGGATCGTCGGGATGGTCGAACCGGCCGGCCGGGTCGGCCTGCCAGCTCTCTACCAGCGCATCCGGAACCGGCTCGCCGGCACCGTCCAGCACCCGGCCGCGGATCCAGAACGCCCCGATCGTTGCGGTGGACACGACGAACGGCCCGTCCGGCCACGGCAGCGCGAGCCCGAAGAACGGACCCACGGTCTGCGCCGGGGTCGGCCCGGTCACTGCTCCTCCATCGGGATCGCATCCCGCCCCTGCAGGACGATGTCGAACTGGTAGGCCAGCGCCCATTCCGGCTCGGTCCGGCTCAGGTCGAAGTCGGCCACCATCCGCTGCCTGGCCGGCTCGGGCACCGAGTTGAAGATCGGGTCCTGGCCGAACAGCGGGTCGCCGGGGAAGTACATCTGGGTGACCAACCGCTGGACGAACGCGCGGCCGAACAACGAGAAGTGGATATGCGCGGGGCGCCACGCGTTGTGGTGGTTGCGCCACGGGTACGCGCCCGGTTTGACCGTGACGAACTGGTAGCTGCCGTCCGCCGCGGTCAGGCACCGACCGACCCCGGTGAAGTTCGGGTCGAGCGGAGCCGGATGCCGATCGCCGCTGTGCGCATACCGGCCGGCCGCGTTGGCCTGCCACACCTCGATCAGAGTGTCCGGCACCGCCCGGCCGTCACCGTCGAGCACCCGGCCGTGCACGATGATTCGCTCGCCCATCGGCTCACCGGTGTGCTGCCTGGTCAGGTCGTGGTCGAACGGACGGATCCGGTCGCTGCCGAGCAGCGGCCCGGTCAGCTCGGTAAACGTGTGCGGCAGCGGAACCGGAGCCCGGTTCGGCGCGCGTAACGCGGTCGAGCCGTAGTCCGGCCAATCCAACGGCGGGTGCACGTCACCGCTGTCGCGACGGTAACCGGGAACGACCGGCTCCGGCATACCTGCCTCCTCGGTCCGCGGGCGGCGCTCGATGACTGTGTGCGCTATGCGCACGATCGTGCTCATCTCGCAACCTAGGCAGCGCGGCCACGGCCCGTCAATTGATTGACGCTGCGATCCTGCGCGATCTACGTTCTCCTGGAGAACAGACGTGCGGTCTCCGAACGCCCTGTGACGGCTGTTAGAGCCCAAGACCTGGGATGGCCAGGTATTCAGCGGGGGCTGGGTCACCGCCCACGGTGGCGACATGGCGATCGTCGAGCCGGCCACCGGCGCCGAGCTTGGCCGGGCCGGTTTGGCCGACGCCGACGATCTGGCCAGAGCGGCTCGCATCGCGGCGGCGGCGCAACCCGACTGGGCGGCGGCCAGCTTCGAGCAACGGGCCGCGGTGCTGCGCCGGGCCGGTGCTCTGATCGAGCAGAATGCCGAGGAGCTGCAGCGCTGGATGATGCGCGAGTCCGGGTCGATCCAGGGCATGGTCGAGTTCGCCACTTACGTGGCCAGCCAGGAGTGCTACGAAGCGGCCGCGCTGGCCTCCCGCCCGGTCGGCGAGATCCTGCCCACCGCGCAGCCACGGCTGAGCCTGCTGCGCCGGGTGCCGGTCGGTGTGGTTGGCGTGATCTCGCCGTTCAACGCGCCGCTGATCCTCTCGTCGCGCTCGGTGGCGCCGGCGCTCGCATTCGGCAACGCGGTCGTGCTCAAGCCCGACCCGCGCACCCCGGTCAGCGGCGGGATGATCCTGGCCCGGGTGTTCGAGGAGGCCGGGCTGCCGGACGGCTTGCTGCACGTGCTGCCCGGCGGCGCCGGCGTGGGCTCCGCGCTGGTCACCGATCCGCGAGTCGGGGTGATCTCGTTCACCGGCTCGACCGGCACCGGGCGGAAGGTGGCGGCGCTGGCCGCCGAGCACCTCAAACGGGTCCACCTGGAGCTGGGCGGCAACTCGGCGCTCGTGGTCCTAGACGACGCCGACCTCGACCTGGCCGTCTCCGCCGGCGCCTGGGGCTCGTTCCTGCACCAGGGCCAGATCTGCATGACCGCGGGCCGGCACATCGTGCACGAGAGCATCGCCGACGACTACGTCGGCGCGCTGGCCGCGCACGCCGATGGGCTCCCGGTCGGCGACCCGACCACCGGACAGGTGGCACTCGGTCCGCTCATCGACGCCAGCCAGCGGGACAAGGTGCATGCGCTGGTCACCGGCAGCGTGGACGCAGGCGCCCGGCTGGCCGCCGGCGGCAGCTACGACAACCTGTTCTACCGGGCAACCGTGCTGGACGACGTGCGCACCGACATGCCGGCCTATGCGCAGGAGGTGTTCGGGCCGGTCGCCCCGGTGGTGCGGTTCGGCAGCGCGGAGGAGGCCGCCAGGCTCGCCACGGACAGCTCATACGGGCTGTCGCTGGGCATCCTGACCCGGGATGTGAGCCGTGGCTTGGCGCTGGCCGAGCAGATCCCGACCGGGATCGTGCACATCAACGACCAGACCGTCAACGACGAGGCGGTCGCACCGTTCGGCGGCGTGCTGGAGTCCGGCACCGGGGCCAGGTTCGGCGGCAACGCCAACCTGGACGCGTTCACCAACCAGCGCTGGATCACGCTGCGCGGCGACATCGCGGCCTACCCGTTCTGATGTCGATGCGGGTCGGATGATGCGCACCCAGGTCGGCATCGTCAGGGCCGGCCCGGCCGGGCTCCTGCTCGCGCACCTGCTGCACCTGCGCGGCATCGACTCGGTGGTGCTCGAGCGGCAGTCCAGGGCACACATCGAGGCCCGGATCCGGGCCGGTGTGCTCGAGCACGGCACCGTCGAGCTGCTCAGCGAGGTCGGCCTGGCCGACCGGCTGCTGCGCGAGCGGATGGTGCACCGCGGCCTCGAGTTGCTGTTCGACCGGGTCGGACACCGGATCCCGCTGACCGAGCTGACCGGCCGCGAGCTGACCATCTACGGCCAGCACGAGCTGGTCAAGGACCTGGTCGCGGCCCGGCTGGCGACCGGGCGCCCGCTGCTGTTCGAGGCGCCGGCGGCGGGCTGTGCCGGCCTGGACGGCACCACGCCGGTGGTGCGGTTCGAGTACGAGGGCCAGGACCGCGCCCTGACCTGCGACCTGGTCGCGGGCTGCGACGGGTTCCACGGGGTCTGCCGGCCGTCGATGCCGGCGGCCGCGCACACCGTGTTCGAGCGGGACTATCCCTACGCCTGGCTCGGCATCCTGGCCGAGGCTCCACCCTCCTCGGACGAGCTGATCTACGCCAGGCACGAGCACGGTTTCGCGCTGCACAGCATGCGCACTCCCAAGATCACCCGGCTGTATCTGCAGGTCGCGCCGGACGAGGACCTGGCCGGCTGGCCGGACGAGCGGGTCTGGACCGAGCTGCGCACCCGGCTGGCCAGGGACGACCCGGACTGGGAGCTGGCCGACGGCCCGGTGCTGGACAAGGCGGTGACCGCGCTGCGCAGCGTGGTCACCGAGCCGATGCGGTACGGCCGGCTGTTCCTCGCCGGCGACGCCGCCCACATCGTGCCGGCGACCGGGGCGAAAGGGCTGAACCTAGCGGTGGCCGATGTGGCCACGCTCGCGGCCGCGATCGAGGACTGGTACGCGACCGGGTCGACCGCGCTGCTCGACGCGTACTCGGCCAGCTGCCTGACCCGGGTCTGGCGGGTGCAGCAGTTCTCCTGGTGGATGACCTCGCTGCTGCATCGCGCCCCGGACAGCGACCCGTTCGCCGAGCGGCTGGCCCGGTCCGCGCTGCGCCGGCTGACCGGCTCCACCGCCGCGGCGACCGCGTTCGCGGAGAACTACGTCGGCTTACCACTGACCGGAGGACCCCATGACTCGCCGTGAAACCCCACCGTTCCGGGCCGACCACGTCGGCAGCCTGCTCCGGCCGGCCCGGTTGCTGGCCGCCCGGGGCGATCGGACCGCCGGGCTGATCTCGGCCGACGAGCTGCGCGCGGTCGAAGACGACGCGATCCGGGACGTGGTCCGGATGCAACGTGAGGTCGGGCTGCAGACCGCGACCGACGGCGAGTTCCGCCGCACCTCGTGGCACATGGACTTCATCTACCGGCTCGGCGGGATCACCCAGTCCGACGACCGGATCAAGGTCCAGTTCCGCAACGCGGACGGCACCATCGAGTTCACTACCGCCGCACTGCGGGTCAGCGGCCCGGTCCGGTTGGAGGAGACGATCTTCGGCTCGGACTTCGAGTTCCTCGCGTCGGTGGTGTCCGACGGCCAGACCGCCAAGCTCACCATCCCGTCGCCGAGCATGGTGCACTACCGCGGCGGCAGCGCGGCGCTGGATCCGGGCGTCTACTCGGACGAGGAGCCGTTCTGGGCCGACCTGTCCGCGGCGTATGCCGAGCAGATCAGCGCGGTCGCCGCGCTCGGGTGCCGCTACCTGCAACTGGACGACACATCGCTGGCCTACCTGAACGACCCGGCCCAGCGGGCCATGCTGGCCGAGCGCGGCGACGACGCCGAGCACCAGCACCTGTGCTACATCCGGCAGATCAACAGCGCGCTCAAGGACCGGCCGGACGGGCTGCGGGTGACCACGCACATGTGCCGGG
>JAKEEW010000005.1 GCA_022616375.1 Sporichthyaceae bacterium | reverse complement strand
GATGTCGACGCCGTCGACGATGCGCTGCGAGCCGTAGCCGCCGCGGGTGCACAGCACGCCCCGAACGTCCGGATCGCGCAGCGCCTGGTTGAGGTCGGCCAACCGCAGCTCGTCAGTGCCGGCCAGGTAGTGGTGCTGGGCGAAGACATTCGGCGCGGTGACCACGTCCAGGCCCCACCCGGTGAGCAGCTCGATCCCGCGGGCGACGCGGTCCGCTCTGGTCGGACCCGAGGGCGAGACCAGCATCACCCGGTCGCCGGGGCGCAGCGCCCGAGGCCGGAGTGGGGTGCTTGGCTGAGCCTGTTCCACGGCGGACGAGCCTACCCGCGCCACCCGTCCGGCCGATGAGGGTCCGACCGTCTGTGCGCGCCGACTTGGCGCGGATCGGTCACAATGAGATCTCGCGCAGTTTGTTACCCCCCGGCAGCAGGAGCGCCAAGATGTTCGACACCCCGCGTGATCTAGGGCAAACCGGCGTGGCTCGATCTCCAGCCGCACCGATCGGCCCAAGGTCGCGAGCACTGGTCCCGGTGGTGTGCAGTTTCGCGCTGCTCGCCATGGCGGTCGGGTGCACCACGGCGAACCCTAACGGGGCGGCGTTGCCCACCGCGTCGGCGTCGGAGACACCCGCGGCCACCTCGGCTGAGGTCACGCCGAGCCCCAGCCCGATCGTCGCGACACTGGGCAGCCTCACCGGCGCGTGGAAGGGCACGTGGACCAACACGTCCCCGCAGACCGCGGTCGGAACGTTCGTACTCACCTGGGCCCAACAGGGCAACCTGGTCTTCGGCGCGATCGGTGTCACCGGCTCGAACTGCCTCGACGCCGGCAACGTGACCGGCAACATCGACGGTTCAAAGATCAGTTTTGGGGCGGTCGAGGGCGACACAGAGATCTTCTACGAGGGCATCATCTCCGGCACCATCATGACCGGCACGTACCGCTCCGACTGCGGCAACTCGAGTGGCACCTGGACCGCGGTCAAAGCCTGACGGGGCGCGGGTGGGGCGGCCTGGTTCGCAAAGGCTAACCTGACCGGGTGAGCGCCCGGTGCCTCGTGATCGAGAACGACCCGACAAGCGACCTGGGTCACTTCGATGAGTGGCTCACCGAGGGCGGGCTGAGGCTCGACGTGGTGCGGCCGCACGCGGGCGATGCGTTGCCGCCGGACTTGGACGGCTACGCCGCGCTCCTCGTCCTCGGCGGGGGGCAGAACGTCTATCCCAACTCGGACGGTACGCCCGGCGCACCTTGGTTCGATGCCCT
>JAKEEW010000428.1 GCA_022616375.1 Sporichthyaceae bacterium | reverse complement strand
GCCCGAGCACGGCGCGGCCCCGCCGGCGCCGTCCGGGCGGGTGCCCAGGCCCGGCCGCACCCCGCGCCGGCGACGCGGCCCGAGCCGGCTGACCTACGCGCTGCTGATCGCGTTCCTGCTCGGCTCGGCGTTCCCGCTCTACTGGCAGGCCGTGGTCGGCAGCCACGACACCACCGCGGTCTTCGACTCGACTCCCCCGCTGCTGCCCGGCGGCAACTTCTTCAGCAACGCGCCGCGGGTCTTCGACGAGGTCGCGTTCTGGAAGGCGCTGACCAACAGCCTGATCGTGGCCTCGGTCATCACGGTCTCGGTGGTGTTCTTCTCCACCCTGGCCGGGGTTCGCATTCGCCAAGCTGCGTTTCCGCGGTCGCAACGGGCTCTACCTGTTCGTCATCGCCACCATGGCGGTGCCAACCCAGCTCGGGATCATCCCGCTGTTCATCCTGATGGCCGAGTACGGCTGGACCGGCAAGCTGGCCGCGGTGATCGTGCCCAACATGGTGACCGCACTCGGCGTGTTCTGGATGCGGCAGTACCTGGTCCAGGCGCTGCCGACCGAGCTCATCGAGGCTGCCCGGGTGGACGGCTGCAGCATGATCCGAACGTTCTGGCACGTGGTGCTGCCGGCGGCCCGGCCGGCCGCGGCCGTGCTCGGCGTGTTCACGTTCATGATGGCCTGGAACGACTTCCTCTGGCCGCTGATCGTGCTTGGCCCGCAGAACCCGACCGTGCAGGTCGCGATCGACCAGCTGCAGTCCAGCTTCGACACCGACTTCGCGCTGGTAATGACCGGGACCACGCTCGGGACGCTGCCATCGCTGATCGTGTTCGTCGTGCTGGGCCGCCAGATCGTAGCCGGGATCATGCAGGGAGCGATCAAGGGATGAGCGTGTCCGAGCAGCCCGCCGTTGCCGCCTCAGCGACGGGCAACCCGCCCGCGTACCAGTTCCCGCCCGGGTTCGTCTGGGGCGCGGCCACCGCCGCCTACCAGATCGAGGGTGCGGTCGGCGAGGACGGCCGCGGCTGGTCGATCTGGGACACGTTCAGCCGGCTCCCCGGCCGGGTCCGCAACGGCGACACCGGCGACCTGGCCCCCGATCACTACCACCGCTACCTGGAAGACATCCGGTTGATGGGGCAGATCGGGCTGAGCGCCTACCGGTTCTCGGTGGCGTGGCCGCGGATCCAGCCGACCGGGCGCGGGCCGGCAAACCAGCCCGGCCTCGACCACTACCGCCGCCTGGTGGACGCGCTGCTCGAGGCCGGCATCACCCCGGTGCTCACGCTGTATCACTGGGACCTGCCGCAAGCACTCCAGGACGCCGGCGGCTGGCCGCAGCGCGACACCGCGCTACGGTTCGCCGACTACGCCGAGATCGTGTACGCGGCGCTCGGCGACCGGGTACCGACCTGGACCACGATCAACGAACCGTCCTGCGCCGGTCTGCTCGGTTACAGCTCGGGCCGGCACGCGCCCGGGCATCAAGACCCGGGCGGTGCCCTGCGGGCCGTGCACCATCTGCTGCTCGGACACGGCCTGGCGATCGCGGCGATGCGAGCCAGCGACACCGGCGCTCGGGACAACCGGTTCGCCATCTCGCTCGACCCGGCGCCGATCACGGCGGCCACCGGGTCGGCCGCGGACGCCGAGGCCGCCCGCCGGATCGACGCGCTGCGCAACCGGATCTACCTCGACCCCGTCCTGCTCGGCCGCTATCCGGAAGACATGCTGGCCGACACCGCGGCGCTGACCGACTGGTCGTTCGTGGCCGACGGCGACCTGGCCACCATCAACGCGCCGATCGACCTGCTCGGCATCAACTACTACCAGCCGTTCCGGGTGCGGCTGGCCGATGGCACCGGTGCGGCCGCTGCCATCGGTGCGGCCGCTGCCGTCGGTGCGGCCGGCGCGGCCGGTGCGGCCGGTGCGGCCGGCGGGAACGGCGCGAGCGCCCAGGCCTGGACCTGGCCGGACCAGCTACCTAGCGAGTATCCGGGCTGCGAGGACATCGAGATCATGGAACCGCTCGGCCGGCGGACCGCGGGTGGCTGGGGCATCGAGCCCACCGGCCTGGTCGAGCTGCTGACCCGGATCCACCGGGACTACCCGGCGATCCCACTCATGGTCACCGAGAACGGCGCGGCGTTCGACGACATCCTGCGCCCCGACGGCCGGGTGCCGGACCAGGACCGGATCGACTTCCTGGCCGGGCATCTGCGGGCCAGCCACCAGGCCATCGCACTTGGAGTGGACCTGCGCGGTTACTTCCTGTGGTCACTGATGGACAATTTCGAGTGGGCCGAGGGCTACGCCCACCGGTTCGGAATCGTGCACGTCGATTTCGACACCGGCCGGCGCCGGCTCAAGGACAGCGCCCGGTGGTACCGGGACGTCATCACGCGCAACGGGCTGGATTGAACGGGAAGCAGGAGGTGCCGCGGCGGTGACTCGATCCCGGCCGACGCTCGAGGATGTCGCCGCGCACGCCGGCGTGTCCCGAGCCACTGTGTCGCGCGTGATCAACGGCTCGCCGAAGGTCAGCGACGAGGTCAGGGACACCGTCGAAGCGTCGATCCGCACCCTCGGCTACGTCCCGAACCGGGCCGCCCGCGCCCTAGTCACGCAGCGGACCGACACCGTGGCCCTGGTCGTCTCCGAGCCGGACACGATGCTGTTCAACGACCCGTTCTTCGGCGGCATCGTCCGCGGGGTGAGCCTCGAACTGCAGGGCAGCGGCGAGCAGCTGGTGCTGATGATGGTGGCCACCGACGCTGACCACGAACGGTTCGAACGCTACGTGCGCGGCGGTCACATCGACGGGGTGCTGCTGCTCTCCCTGCACGGTGCCGACCCGCTGCCGAACGCGTTGGCCAGAGCCGGGATTCCGACCGTGCTCGGGGGTCGGATCCTGGACAACCAGGCCGGCCTGCCGTGCGTGGACGTCGACAACGTGGGCGGTGCCCAGCAGGCGGTGCGCCGGCTGGTGCAGCTCGGCCGGCAACGTATCGCCACCATCGCCGGACCGCAGAACATGGGCGCCGGCGTGGATCGGCTGGTCGGCTACCAGCAGGGGCTGGCCCCGCATCGGTTCCGCAGCGACCTGGTCGAGGTAGGCGACTTCACCCAGGAGAGCGGCGCCCGGGCCATGGCCGCACTGCTGGACCGGGTTCCCGACCTGGATGCCGTGTTCGCCGCGTCCGACCTGATGGCGGTCGGCGCGCTGGCCACGTTGCGATCCGCCGGGCGGCAGGTGCCGGATGACGTCGCCCTGATCGGGTTCGACGACCACGACGTGGCCCGCTACGTGGATCCGCCGTTGACCACGGTGCGGCAGCCGATCGTGGAGATGGGCCGGGCGATGACCCGGCGCCTGCTAAGCCTGCTCGATCCGGCCGCTGCCACCACCAACGGCGCGGACGTGCTGCCGACCGAGCTGATCGTGCGCGAGTCTGCCTAGGCGGCGGGGGAACGGAGAGGGCCCCGCGATCATTGACGATCGCGGGGCCCTCGTTCGCAGTTGTGGGCTGCTGCCGGTCAGCTGCTGCCGGTGAGCTTCTCCCGCAGTGCCGCCAGCGCCTCGTCCGACGCCAGGGTGCCGGTGGCTTCCCCGGTCTCCTCGGAGGAGTAGGACGACGGTGCCTCGCTGGTGTCGGCCGCCGCCTCGGCGTCGGCCTTGCGGGCGTCCTCGACCTGCTTGCGGTGCGCCTCGTAGCGGGTGCGGGCCTCGGCGTACTGCCGCTCCCACTCCTCGCGCTGCTTGTCGTAGCCGGGCAGCCAGTCGTTGGTCTCCGGGTCGAAGCCCTCGGGGTAGACGTAGTTGCCGGACTCGTCGTACTCGGCGGACATGCCGTACTGGGTCGGGTCGAAGTGCTCCCCGACGGCCTCGGCGATGGTGCCCTCGTTGGCCTGCTTGAGCGACAGCGAGATCCGCCGGCGCTCCAGGTCGATGTCGATCACCTTGACGAAGATCTCGTCGCCGACCTGGACGACCTGCTCGGGGATCTCGACGTGGCGCTCGGCTAGCTCCGAGATGTGCACCAGGCCCTCGATGCCCTCGTCCACCCGGACGAACGCGCCGAACGGCACCAGCTTGGTGACCCGGCCGGGCACGACCTGACCGATCGCGTGGGTTCGGGCGAACTGCTGCCACGGGTCTTCCTGGGTCGCCTTGAGCGACAGCGAGACCCGCTCCCGGTCCATGTCGACGTCGAGCACCTCGACGGTGACCTCCTGGCCGACCTCGACGACCTCGGACGGGTGGTCGATGTGCTTCCAGGACAGCTCGGACACGTGCACCAGACCGTCGACGCCACCGAGGTCGACGAACGCACCGAAGTTGACGATCGAGGAGACCACGCCGGAGCGGATCTGGCCCTTCTGCAGCGTGGTGAGGAAGGTCTGGCGGACCTCGGACTGGGTCTGCTCGAGCCAGGCCCGGCGGGACAGCACCACGTTGTTGCGGTTCTTGTCCAGCTCGATGATCTTCGCCTCGAGCTCCTTGCCGACGTATGGCTGCAGGTCACGGACCCGGCGCATCTCGACCAGGGAGGCCGGCAGGAAGCCGCGCAGCCCGATGTCGAGGATCAGGCCACCCTTGACCACCTCGATGACCGAGCCGGTGACGACGCCGTCCTCTTCCTTGATCTTCTCGATCGTGCCCCAGGCGCGCTCATACTGGGCGCGCTTCTTGGACAGGATCAGCCGGCCCTCCTTGTCCTCCTTCTGGAGAACCAGGGCCTCGATGTGATCGCCGACGGTTACGACCTCGCTCGGGTCGATGTCGTGCTTGATCGACAACTCGCGGGAGGGGATGACCCCCTCGGTCTTGTAGCCGATGTCGAGCAGGACCTCATCCCGATCGACTTTGACGACGACACCGTCAACGATGTCGCCGTCATTGAAGTACTTGATCGTTTCATCAATCGCAGCGAGGAAAGCTTCCTCGGATCCGATGTCGTTGACCGCTACCTGTGGGGTGGTTGACGCGGTCTCGGTGGTGCTCGTCATCAGCTGGTGGACTCCGATACGGACAGTTAGTCGTAGGTCGTCGCGCGGCGGGCCCGTGTTTCGCCCTGGTGAAGACCGGTCGGGCCTGGATGGGGTGACCGAATGGTCGACGTGGTCGAGCGCGGCCTGCTCCGTCTGAGGTCGCGCAGGCCCCACAGCGCAACCGTCAGGATACGGTGCGCCGAGGACGAGGGTCAATCAAGGCGTGCGCCGGTCGGGGCCTTCCCGGCGCATGATCACCCGATCGGGATCATTTTCGTCCCGTCGCGCGTCAGACGATCACCCGCGGTGTCCCGGTCGGCGGCTCGCTACCGTGCATAGTGATCGAAGTTGCCGCTACGACGCACGGACAAGGAGGCCGGGGATGGGTGATTCCGGGGCAAATGATCCGGTAACCCGACGTGCGGCTTCGGTCGAGGAGACGGTCCGAGCCAATCGCGCCTGGTGGGACGGGGCGTCCGACTGGTACCAGGACGAGCACGGCGAGTTCCTGCGCGATGACGGCTTCATCTGGTGCGCCGAGGGTCTGGACGAGGCGGACGCCAGGCTGCTCGGCCCGGTGGCCGGTCGCCGCATCCTGGAAGTCGGCTGCGGCGCGGCCCAGTGCTCGCGCTGGCTGGCCGCCCAGGGCGCCAGCGTGATCGGTATCGACCTGTCCCGCCGCCAGCTCGAGCACGCTCGGCGGATCGATGCCGCGTCGCTGTCGCGAGTCAGAGTGCCGCTCGCCCAGGCCGACGCGGCCGCGCTGCCGTTCGCCGATCACTCGTTCGATGTGGCCTGCTCCGCGTTCGGTGCGCTGCCGTTCGTGGCCGACTCGGGCCGGGTGCTGGCCGAGGTGGCGCGGGTGCTGCGGCCGGGCGGGCGCTGGGTCTTCTCGGTCAGCCATCCGATCCGCTGGTGCTTCCCCGACGATCCGGGCGAGGCCGGGCTGGTCGCCCGCGACTCGTACTTCGACCGACGGGCGTACGTGGAGCAGGACGAGTCCGGGGAAGCCAGCTATGCCGAGCATCACCGCACGCTCGGTGACTGGGTACGGCAGATCCACGCCGCCGGTCTGCACCTGACCGATCTGGTCGAGCCGGAGTGGCCGGACGGGCACGAGCGGCTGTGGGGCGGCTGGAGCCCGTTGCGCGGCCGGATCATCCCGGGCACCGCGATCTTCGTCTGCGACAAGCCCCGAGAGCCGGTCGGCTAGGTCGTGTCTGACAAGTCCTGGTGGATGCGGGCGGCGATCCAGGCGTCGTCCGGCAAGGCGGAGGAGTAGTCGATAGTGGAACTATCGGCGACGACGACAACGCGGCCGGTC
>JAKEEW010000427.1 GCA_022616375.1 Sporichthyaceae bacterium | reverse complement strand
GTGACCCGTTGACCGTGCTGCGCGCGACCACCGCCGCCTTGCGAACGCCGGCCAGGCCCGATCTACCGCCGCTGACCGGTGGGCTGGTCGGCTACCTCAGTTACGAGCTGGTCCGCCGGCTGGAACGGCTGCCGAGCACCGCGGCCGACGAGCTTGCGGTGCCCGAGCTGGCGCTGCTGCTGGCCACCGACCTTGCCGTGCTCGATCACGTGAACGGCTCCGTGCTGCTGGTGTCCAACGTGCTGCTCGATCCGGCCGACGACGAGCAGGCCAGGCGGGACGCCTACCAGCGCGGGGTCACCAGGCTGGACGCGATGACCCTGGACCTGACCCGGCCGGTCGCGCCGCTGGCCGCGGCGCTGGATCCGGCGGCTGCACCGGACTTCCGCCGGCGCACCGACAGCGCCGCGTACCAGAAGGCGGTGTCCGCCGCGAAGGAGGAGATCTTCGCTGGTGAGGCGTTCCAGATCGTGCTGTCCCAGCGGTTCGAGGCGACCAGCGCGGCCGGCGCGCTCGACCTGTACCGGGTGCTGCGCGCCGGCAACCCGAGCCCCTACATGTATCTGTTGCGCTTCGACGGCTTCGACGTGGTCGGCTCCAGCCCGGAGGCGCTGGTCAAGGTGACCGGAGACCGGGCGATGCTGCATCCGATCGCCGGCACCAGGCCGCGCGGGGACAGCCCGGCCAGGGACGCGGAGCTGGCCACCGAGCTGCTGGCCGACCCGAAGGAACGGGCCGAGCACGTGATGCTGGTCGACCTGGGCCGCAACGACCTGGGCCGGGTCTGCGCGCCGGGTAGCGTCGAGGTGGTCGACTTCATGTCGATCGAGCGGTACTCCCACGTCATGCACATCGTGTCGACGGTGGTGGGCACGCTGGCCGCCGACCGCAGCCCGCTGGACGTGCTGCTCGCCTGCTTCCCGGCCGGCACCGTGTCGGGTGCGCCGAAGCCGCGCGCCATGGAGATCATCGAAGAGCTCGAGCCGGTCCGGCGCGGGCTGTACGCCGGCGCGGTCGGCTATCTGGGCTTCACCGGCGACCTGGACACCGCGATCGCGATCAGGACCGCGCTGCTCCGCGACGGGATCGCCTACGTGCAGGCCGGGGCCGGCATCGTGGCCGACTCGGAGCCGGAGCTCGAGGACGCGGAGTGTCTGAACAAGGCCGCCGCGGTCCTCAGCGCGGTCGCGGCCGCGCAGACTCTGCGGCCGGTCCGGTGAGCGACCGAGCAGACCCTGCGGCCGGTCCGGTGAGCGACGGTGCAGAGCCTGCGGCCGGTCCGGTGCGCGCCCGGCGGGCGCTGACCGTGGTGGTGCTGGCCTGCCTGGCCGGTGCCGGACTTGCGCTGCTGGCCGGCGGCCAGACCTGGGCCAGCGCGGTGGCGACCGGTGGCCCGGCCGGATCGGTCGCGGTCCGGGCCAGCGGGACCGACATCGTTCCGGTGGTGGCCGCACTTGGGCTGGTCGCGCTGGCCGGCTCGGTTGCGGTGCTGGCCGCCCGGCGGACCGGGCGACGGCTGGTCGGCGTGCTGCTGGTGCTGGCCGGGGCCGGGATCGGGGCCGGCGCGCTCGCCGGCCGGGCCGGACCGGAGCCGGCGATCCGGGAGGCGGCGGGCGAGGCCACCGGGCGGATCGGGGCCACCGTGTCCGAGCTGACCGTCACCGGTTGGCCGTGGCTGGCGTTGCTCGGCGGGCTGCTGGTGCTGGCCAGCGGGGCGGCCGCGGCGCTGACCGGGCCGCGCTGGGCGGCGATGTCCAGCCGGTACCAGCGCCCGGCCGGCCGGACCGGCACCGCGACCTCGGCGGAATCCGGCGATGCCTGGTCGGCCCTCGATCACGGCACCGACCCCACGGTGTGACACGCTAAGCCCCAGGTAACTCCGGTTGGCATGAGGAGTGAGATGGCTGCAGAGGATCATGGGCATTCGACCGCGGCCTGGACCGCGACCGTCGTCGCCCTGGCGGGCTTCGTCGTCGGCGGACTCGCGCTGGTCTTGGCCCGGCCCTGGCTGTTCTACCTCGGCATTGGACTGCTCGTCCTGGCCGCGGTGATCGGCAAGATGATGCAGATGATGGGCCTCGGGGCCAGGGACCCCGAGCATGTTAGGTGAGCTTTTCCGGTGAGTGCCGAGACCGGTCGCGGGCTGGTGCTCGTCGTCGAGGACGAGAAGCCGATCGCCGACCTGTTGCGGCTCTACCTCACCCGGGAGGGATTCGGTGTCCAGGTCGCCGCTGACGGGCGGGCCGGCCTGGCCGCCGCCCGCGCCGGGCATCCGGTCGCGATCGTGCTGGACATCGGGCTGCCGCTGCTGGACGGCACCGAGGTCTGCCGACTGCTGCGCGCGGACGGGAACTGGACGCCGGTGCTGTTCCTGACCGCGCGGGACGAGGAGATCGACCGGGTGGTCGGCCTCGAGCTGGGCGCGGACGACTACATCACCAAGCCGTTCAGCCCGCGCGAGGTGGTGACCCGGGTCAAGACCGTGCTGCGCCGAGCCGGCGGCGTCCCGGCGGCCGAGCGGACCTACACCGTGGGATCGGTCATGCTCGACCCGGCCCGGCGGACCGTGCATGCCGCCGGCCAGCCGGTCGCGTTGACCGTGACCGAGTTCGAGCTGCTCGGCTACCTGATGCGCAAGCCCGGCTGGGTGGTGCCGCGGGAGCAGCTGCTGGCCGAGGTCTGGGGCTACTCCAGCGCCGGGCACACCACCCGCACCGTGGACGTGCACATCGCCCAGCTGCGGGCCAAGCTCGGCGCGGCCAGCCCGATCCGGACCGTTCGCGGGGTCGGCTACGCGGTGGACGACACGGTCACCGGCGCCGACGCCGGCACTGCCGACCAGCCGGCCGGGTAGGGCCGTGGACCGCCAGCCGCGCGACCAGACCGTCATCCTGCGCCGCGACCAGGTGCGCGGCGCGAGCGAGTTCGGCCTGGCCGACCGGCTGCCCGGCCGGCAGTCCCTGGCCGCCCGGATCGCCCTGGTCACCACCGCGGTCGCGGCCTGCGCGGTGCTGCTCACCGGGCTGGTCTCGCTCGGGCTGATCCACGGCGCGGCCGAGCGGGAGGTGCGGGACAGCCTGGCCGCCGACGCCGACCTGGTCGCCGCGGCAGTGTCCGGCCTGGAGCCGGGCCGGCCGGCCCGCAACGTCCGGCTGACCCGGATGTTGCGGCTGTTCGAGCAGCAGGGGCTGAGCGTGGTGCTGATCCCGGCGTCCGGGGCGGACCGGACGGTCCCGGTGCTCACCCCGGCCGAAGCGGATGCGGTGCGGGCCGGCCAGAACCTCTCCGGCGTCCGGGAGATCGAGCCCGGCCGGGTGATCTACGAGGCGCGGGCCACCGAGGACGGTGGCGGCGTGCTGGTGTACCAGGCGGCCGAGGTGGCCGCCGCGCCGCAGCGCGAGGCGCGCCGCCGGTTGGTCCTGGCCCTGCTGGTCGGGCTCGCCGGCTCCGCGCTGGTCGGAATGGGGCTTGCGAACCGGCTCGCCAGACCGCTGCAGCGGGCTGCCAGGGCCGCCCACCGGCTCGCGCTCGGAGCCCGCGACGTCCGGGTCGAGCCGCAGGGTCCGGCCGAGATCGCCGGTCTGGCCGATGCGATGAACCGGCTCAGCGCGGCACTGGCTACCTCCGAGGATCGGCAGCGGCAGTTCCTGCTGTCGATCTCGCACGAGCTGCGGACTCCGCTGACCGCGATCCGTGGGTATGCCGAGGGACTGGCCGACGGCGTGGTCGACCCGCAGGACGCGGTGGCTACCGGCCGGACCATGCTTGCCGAGGCGACCCGGCTGGACCGTCTGGTGGCCGATCTGCTCGACCTGGCCAGGCTGGGCGCCGCGGACTTCCGGGTCGACATCGGCGAGGTCGAGCTCGGCGCGCTGGTCGCCGCGGCCGCCGAGGTGTGGCGGGATCGCTGCGACCGGGAAGGCGTGGCGCTGCGCACCGAGTTGCCCGGCACCCCGCTGGTGGTGCTCACCGATCCCACCCGGATCCGCCAGATCATCGACGGGCTGGCCGAGAACGCGCTGCGGGTCACGCCGGCCGGCGCTCCGATCGTGCTGGCGACCCGGGTCGAGGGCGGCGACGCGGTGGTAGAGGTGCGCGACGGTGGCCCCGGTCTGACTCAGGACGACCTCGCCGTCGCGTTCGAGCGGTCGGCGCTGTACGAGCGCTACCGCGGGGTGCGCCGGGTCGGCACCGGAGTCGGGCTGGCGCTGGTGGCCGGGCTGGCCGAGCGGCTGGGTGGCAGCGCACATGCGGGCCGGGCGCCGGAGGGCGGTGCGGCGTTCGCGGTGCGGCTGCCGCTGCCGGGCGGCTGAGCGTGCCGGCCGGGGCCGTTTCGCGCCCCCGATGCCGGCTGCCCTACGATGCTTCGACGACGGGTGGGTCGGCTCGACCAGGATTGGAACCGGTTCGCGTGAGTGTGCTCGACGAGATCATCGAGGGCGTGCGAGCCGACCTCGAGGTCCGCCAGCAGCAGGTGTCGCTGGACGAGCTGAAGACCCGCGCCACCCGCCGCCCCGATGCCAAGGACGCGCTGGCGTCGCTGCGGGCCGGTGGGGTCAGCGTGATCGCCGAGGTGAAGCGGTGCAGCCCGTCCAAGGGCGCGCTCGCCGCGATCACCGATCCGGCCGCGCTGGCCAGGGACTACGAGGCCGGTGGCGCCCGGATCATCTCGGTGCTGACCGAGCAGCGCCGGTTCGGCGGCAGCCTGGAGGACCTGGCCGCGGTCCGGGCCGCGGTCGACGTGCCGCTGCTACGCAAGGACTTCATCGTCTCGGCCTACCAGCTGTGGGAGGCCAGGGCGTATGGCGCCGACATGGCGCTGCTGATCGTGGCCGCGCTGGAGCAGAACGCGTTGGTCGCGCTCGTCGAGCGGGCCGAGTCGATCGGGCTTACCCCGTTGGTGGAGATCCACGACGAGGACGAGGCCGAGCGTGCGCTAGCCGCCGGCGCCAAGGTCATCGGAGTGAACGCGCGCAACCTGCGCACCCTCGAGGTAGACCGCGGAGTGTTCGCCCGGCTGGCACCGAGACTGCCGAACTCGGTGGTGAAGATCGCCGAGTCCGGGGTGCGCGGCCCACACGACGTGATTGCCTACGCCTCGGCCGGGGCGGACGGGGTGCTGGTCGGCGAGTCGCTGGTCACCGGGCGAGACCCGCGTGCCGCGGTGGCCGATCTGGTCGCCGCCGGCGCACACCCGGCCATCAAGCACGGACGATCCTGACGGCAGGCACCTAAACCGATGAGGCCAGAACCCACCTCGGCAACCGCGACGGAGCCGCCACCGGGGTACTTCGGCCGGTACGGCGGGGTGTACGTCCCGGAGGCGCTGATCGCCGCGCTGGACCAGCTGGACCGGGAGTACCGGGCCGCGATCGCCGATCCGGAGTTCACCGCCGAGTTCCACCGGCTGCTCACCAGCTACGCCGGTCGCCCGTCCGCGCTCACCGAGGCACCCAGGTTCGGCGCCCACGCCGGTGGCGCCCGGGTGCTGCTCAAGCGCGAGGATCTGAACCACACCGGGTCACACAAGATCAACAACGTGCTGGGCCAGGCGCTGCTGACCCGGCGGATGGGCAAGACCCGGTTGATCGCCGAGACCGGAGCCGGCCAGCACGGGGTCGCCACCGCGACCGCGGCCGCGCTGCTCGGGCTGGACTGCGTGGTCTACATGGGCGAGCAGGACACCCGGCGGCAGGCGCTCAACGTGGCCCGGATGCGGCTGCTCGGCACCGAGGTGGTGCCGGTCACCACCGGTTCCCGCACGCTCAAGGACGCCATCAACGAGGCGTTCCGGGACTGGGTCGGCAACGTCGACCACACCCACTACCTGCTCGGCACGGTGGCCGGACCGCACCCGTTCCCGACCATGGTCGCCGAGTTCCAGGGGGTGATCGGCGCGGAGGCCAGGGCGCAGGTGCTGGAGCTGACCGGCCGGTTGCCGGACGCGGTGTGCGCCTGTGTGGGTGGCGGCTCCAACGCGATCGGGATCTTTTCCGGGTTCGTGCCGGACGAGCAGGTGCGGCTGTACGGGTTCGAGGCCGGCGGGGACGGGGTCGAGACCGGCCGGCACGCGGCCACCCTGACCGCGGGCGCGCCCGGCGTGCTGCACGGCTCGCTGTCCTACGTGCTGCAGGACGAGGACGGGCAGACCGTGCCGAGCCACTCCATCTCGGCCGGCCTGGACTACCCGGGCGTCGGCCCCGAGCACGCCTGGCTGCGGGAGACCGGCCGGGCCAGCTATCTGCCGGTGACCGATGCCGAGGCGATGGACGCGTTCGCGCTGCTGTCCAGGACCGAGGGCATCCTGCCGGCGATCGAGAGCGCGCACGCGCTGGCCGGCGCGCTGCAGGTCGGACGCGAGCTCGGGGCGGGCGCGACCGTGCTGGTGTGCCTGTCCGGGCGCGGTGACAAGGACGTCGACACCGCCGCCCGCTGGTTCGGTCTGGTGGCTGAGCAATGACCGGCGGGCAACCGAGCCCGGTCGCGGAGACGTTCGGGAAGGCGGCCGCGGAGGGCCGGGCGGTGCTGGTCGGCTACCTGCCGGCCGGGTTCCCTTCGGTCCAGGGCGGCATCGACGCGATGCGCGCGATGGTGGACGCGGGTGTGGACGTGCTCGAGATCGGCCTGCCGTACTCGGATCCGGTCCTCGACGGCCCGGTCATCCAGCAGGCCGCCGACCAGGCACTGCGTGCCGGGTGCCGGACCGCTGACGTGCTGCGCACGGTCGAGGCGGTCCGGGACGGCGGCGCCGCCGCGCTGGTCATGACCTACTGGAACCCGATCTTTCGGTACGGCGTCGACGCCTTCGCGCGGGATCTCGCCGCGGCCGGGGGCGCCGGCCTGATCACCCCGGATCTCACTCCCCACGTCGCGGACGAATGGCTGGCCGCCAGCGACCACTTCGGGCTCGACCGGGTGTTTCTGGTCGCGCCGAGCTCCACCGACGCCCGGGTGGCCAGCACCGCGCGGGCGTGCCGCGGCTTCGTCTACGCGGCCTCGGTGATGGGGGTGACCGGGACCAGGGGGTCGACCAGCGTCGTCGCGCCGGCTCTGGTGTCCCGGGTCCGGGCGGTCAGCGAGCTGCCGGTGGCGGTCGGGCTCGGGGTGTCCAACGGCCGGCAGGCGGCCGAGGTGGCCGGCTACGCCGACGGGGCCATCGTCGGCTCGGCGTTCTGCCGCCGGCTGCTCGAGTCCGGCTCCGACCCGGCCGCCGGGCTGGCCGCGGTCCGCGCCCTGGCCACCGAGCTGGCCGCCGGCGTACGGGCCGGGGGCGATTTCGGAACCATCGAACCGCTCGCGTAAGTTAGGCAATCGTGCCTGTCCCGATCACTGTCCGGCGCATCGCCGTCGTCGCTGCGGCGGCCGTCGGGATGGCCGTGACCGGGCTCGGCGTGACCGGTTGCGTGGCGCCGGCGGCCGGCGACACTCCGGCCGGGGTCACCGTCTACACCACGGAGAACCCGCACGGCTTCCACGGCAGCTACCTGGACCAGCCCTACCGCAAGCCGGACGTGACCCTCACCGACACCTCGGGCCGGCCGTTCTCGCTCGCCACCGGGATGCGAAAGCCGATCACGCTGGTCGTGTTCGTGTACACGAACTGTCCCGACGTCTGCCCGACCGTGCTCGCCGACCTGGCGTCGGCGCTGCGGCGCAGCGAGCCGGCAGTGCGCAGCCAGACCGAGGTACTGGTGATCACCACCGATCCGGAGCGGGACACACCGACCATCCTGCGGGCCTATCTGGACCGGTTCGACCCGTCGTTCGTCGGCCTGACCGGGCCGCTGCCGGACATCAAGCAGGCCGCCGACACGCTCGGGGTGCCGCTCGAGGCGGGGCAGACCCTGCCCAGCGGGGGATACGAGGTCGGGCACGGCGCCCAGGTGATCGCCTTCGGGCCGGACGGCAACGCCCACCTGGTCTGGCTGCCGGGCACTCCGGTCGGCGATATCCGGCACGATCTGGGCGCGCTGGCCGAGCTGGGTTGACCATGACGACAACGGGGATAGGAGTGGGTGGTCGGTTCGCCACCGTGCAGCCGTGGCTCAGCCTTGCCGCCCGGCTCCTGCTGGCCGGCGTGCTCGGGGTGGCCGGGACGTTGAAGCTGGCCGATCCGGCCGCGGCGATCCGAGCGGTGAGCGCCTACGAGCTGGTGCCGTCCGGGCTGATCGAGCTCGTCGGGTACGGCTTGCCGGCCGCCGAGCTCGGCCTGGCGCTGTTGCTGCTGATCGGCCTGGGGATCCGGTTCGCCGCGATCGCTAGCGCGGTGCTGCTGATCGCGTTTATCCTCGGGATCGCCTCGGCGTGGGCCCGGGGGCTGTCCATCGACTGCGGCTGTTTCGGTGGTGGAGGTGAGGTTGCGGCAGGCGCCACCCGATACCTAGAGGAGATCCTGCGCGACGTAGGCCTGCTGATTGCCGCGGTCTGGTTGGCGATCTTCCCGAAGAGCCCGTTTGCCCTAGATCGGACCGACTGAGTCCAGACTGCTGGAGGACATCGCATGGCCAAGAGCCGGCCGGGCCGTGGACGCTCGCACCGTAACTCTGCCCGCACCGACAGCCGGTCCGGCGGCCGCACTGCGACCCAGACCGCGAGGCGGGAGAAGGTAGCGGCGATGCAGGCCGCCGAGCGGCGCAAGGCACAGCGCAACCGGGTGATCGTGGCGGTGGCCCTGCTTGCCGGGATCATCGGTCTGGTGTTGCTGATCCAGACCCAACGAGACAAGATCGACACTAGCGCGGCCCGACCGGCCGGCGTGGCGGACGCGGCCGGCGGGATCTCGGTGGGTGCACCGGCCGGTTCGGGCCAGCCGGTGATCGAGATCTACGAGGACTTCGCCTGCCCGCACTGCAAGGATCTCGAGGCCACGCTGGCGCCTACACTGCACGAGCTGGCCGACACCGGTGCGGCTACCGTGATCTATCGGCCGATCGCGATCCTGGGGCCGGGCTCCACCAAGGCCGCCGCGGCGGCCGGGTGCGCCCAGGATGGCGGCCAGTTCCGGGCGTTTCACGATGCGCTGTTCGCGAACCAGCAAGCCGCCGCCGAGGCCGGCGGCTTCAGCACGCAGATGCTGGTCGACCTGGGCCGCCAGGTGGGCCTGGACAGCCCGGAGTTCGCCAGCTGCGTCGAGGATCAGACTTACCAGCGCTGGGGCAGGGACGCCACGACCGAGGCGAGCAAGCGTGGGGTGCACACGACGCCCACCGTGTACCTCAACGGTGAGCGGCTCAACCTGGTCGCCGGGGACCCGAATGCGGCCGCCCAGCTTCGCGATGCGATCGGTCAGCCGGCAGGGTAGCGTTTGTCGGCACTATGGACCTTGCGAGCATTCCGAGCCCATCCCAGGGTGTCTGGCATATCGGACCTCTCCCGATTCGGGCGTATGCGCTATGCATCATCGTCGGCATCATCGCGTCGATCCTGATCATTGATCGGCGCTGGTCGGCTCGCGGCGGCCGGATCGGCGCCACGGCCGAGATCGCGGTGTGGGCGGTGCCGTTCGGGATCATCGGCGGCCGGCTGTACCACGTGATCACCTCGCCCGAGCTGTACTTCGGGGCGGATGGGGATCCGCTCGAGGCGTTCGCGATCTGGCACGGTGGGTTGGGGATCTGGGGCGCGATCACCCTCGGCGGGGTCGGGGCCTGGATCGCCTGCCGGCGGCGTGGCATCCCGTTGCCGGCGTTCGCCGACGCCGCGGCGCCGGGTATCGCGGTGGCCCAGGCGATCGGCCGGCTGGGCAACTGGTTCAACCAGGAGCTCTACGGCCGGCCTACCGACCTGCCGTGGGGGCTGGAGATCGACGCCGAGCACGCGCCACTGGACACCGGTCCCGGCCTCTACCACCCGACCTTCCTCTACGAGCTGCTCTGGCTGCTCGGGCTCGCGCTGGTCGTGATCTGGGCGGACCGGCGGTTCCGGCTCGGCCACGGCCGGGCGTTCGCGCTCTACGTCGCGGGCTACACCCTCGGCCGGGCCTGGATCGAAGCGCTGCGGGTAGACCCGGCGCACGAGTTCCTTGGGCTGCGGCTCAACGTGCTGGTCTCGATTGTGGTGTTCATCGGCGCCGTGGCGTACTTCGTGATCTCGGCGCGGCTGCGGCCGGGCCGGGAGGAGATCGTCGAGCCGGCGTTGCCGACCCCGGACGATGCGTCGGCCCTGGACGGCCAGCCGGCTACGGACGATCAGCCGGCTACGGATGGTCAGCCGGCTACGGACGGCCCGGCGGTCGCAGTTGACACGCCGGCCGCGGATGAGTCACCGGCTACGGACGGTCGGCCGGCTACGGACGGCCCGGCGGCCGCAATTGACTCGCCGCCTACGGACCGTCAGCCGGTTGCAGACGGTCGGCCGGCGACAGACAGCCCGGCGGCGACGGCCGGTCCGGCGGATCCGGACGGCTCGCCGGACGGGGATGCCGCCGACGGCGCGCCCGACCAGCCGGTCGGGATCACCGAGGACCAGCGGCCCGGGTAGCCGTGGCTGGCTTCCACCGTCCGCTGCACGAGCACCGTGCGGTCAACGGCGGCTGGTTGCGCCCGACCGTGTTCGGCGCGATGGACGGCCTGGTCTCGAACTTCGCCCTGATCGCCGGTGTTGCCGGCGGGCAGGCCGATCCGGACACCGTGGTGCTTGCCGGGTTGGCCGGGCTGGCCGCTGGCGCGTTCTCGATGTCGGTCGGCGAGTACACCTCGGTGGCCTCGCAGGCCGAGCTCGCCGAGGCCGAGATCGCGGTGGAGCGGGCCGAGCTCGCCCAGCGGCCGCACGCGGAGCTGCGTGAGCTGACCGAGCTGTACATCAGCCGTGGGGTCGAGCCCGAACTGGCCCAGCAGGTCGCCGAGCAGCTGTCCAAGGATCCGGACCAGGCGCTGAAGATCCATACCCAGGAGGAGCTTGGAGTCGACCTGCACAATCTGCCGTCTCCGAAGGTGGCGGCGGTGTCCTCGTTCCTGTCCTTTGCGGTCGGTGCGCTGCTGCCGGTGCTGCCCTACCTGCTCGGAGCCACCTCGCTGTGGCCGGCCCTGATCGTCGCACTGCTCGGGCTGTTCGGCTGCGGCGCGCTGGTGTCCCGGATCACCGCGCGCAGCTGGTGGTACAGCGGGCTACGCCAGCTCCTGCTCGGTGCGGCGTCGGCCGGTCTCACCTACCTGATCGGGTCGGCGGTCGGCGCCGGCCTGTCTTGACGCCGCCCGCCAGTCTCACCCGAACCCGCAGCCCACCCTGATCAGCGTGGTCAGCTCCTCCTTGGCGGCATCGTCCATGCCGGGGATCACCGCGGCGATCGGCTCGGCCCCGTCGATGCTCAGCCACATCCGGAAGACGAAGCTCTGCGTGCTCCCGGACACGGCATGCTCGTCGCACCGGTTGTTGGTGAACTCGGCCGGCACCGAGAGCTCCTGGTGCGTGCCGTCCAGCCGCAGCGGTGGCGTTTTGAGGTGGTAGAGCACCGACCCACGCACCTGGGTGACCTCGACGGTGGCGGCCGGGTCGACCAGCCGCATCCGCAGGGTCGCGTGCATGGCCGGATCGCCGTCGGCGGTCTGCGTCTGGGTCCACGGTCCGACCAGGCCGAGCTCCAACGTCGAGGCGATCTTCTGGCGCTCGCAGTCCTGCCGGAGCAGCAGGTCGAGGAGCTTGCGCCGGTCCGGCAGCGGCCAGGTGAACGTGGCCTGACCGCCATCCGGATAGGAGATCGTGGCGACCGCCTGGGCCGGCCTGGCCGCGCTTGGGATCCCGTCGTTGCAGATGCCGTCGCCGTACTCCGCTGGCAGCCCGACGCCGATCGTGCCGCCCGGCGGCAGCTTGTAGTCGTGCGGGGTCGGCGGCAGCTCCGCGAAGTCTGGGCTCAGCAGCTGCACCGACGCCACTGTGACCGGCTGCGACTCATGGTTGGTGAACGTCAGCCGGACCCGGTGCCGTGGCTCGTCGTTGCGGAACTGGTCGACCAGGACGGTGAGGTTGGGTCTGGGCTCCGGGTCGGAGCCGCGCAGCCCGGCAGACACCGCGAGCCACGCTCCGACCCCGATCGCGACGGCCGCCGGGCCGCCCCAGAGCAGCCAGGTTCGACGCTCTAACCTCACCTTCGCACCTCCTGGTGAACCGCCCTCCGTCGCGGTTGCAGGCACTGTAGCCGGCCGTGCCGACACTCGGCCGGTGTGACGTGTGCGCCCGGTCCGCCGGTGCCGGCATAGGGTTGGACCATGCGGCGCGCGAAGATCGTCTGCACGCTAGGCCCGGCGGTTGGCTCATACGAAAAGATCAAGGCTTTGGTCGACGCCGGGATGGACGTGGCCAGGTTCAACCTCAGCCACGGCACCCAGGCCGAGCACGCGCAGCGCTACCAGGCGGTGCGGCGGGTGGCCGCCGAGACCGGCCGGGGGATCGGCGTGCTGGTCGACCTGCAAGGGCCGAAGATCCGGCTCGGCCGGTTCGCGGGCGGGCCGGTACAGCTCAAGCCCGGCGACCAGTTCGTCATCACCACCGACCAGGTGAGCGGCGACCAGTCCCGATGCTCGACCACCTATCCGGGCCTGCCCGGGGACGTCGCGGTGGGGGACCGGCTGCTGGTGGACGACGGCCGGGTCGTGCTCGAGGCGGTGGCGGTCGACGATCGGCAGGTCACCACTCGGGTGGTCGAAGGCACCGAACTGTCCGACAACAAGGGCATCAACCTGCCCGGGGTTGCGGTGAGCGTGCCGGCGATGTCGGAGAAGGACGTCGCCGATCTGCGCTGGGCGTTGCGGCTCGGCGCGGACCTGGTGGCGCTGTCGTTCGTCCGGTCACCGACCGACGCGGCCGGGGTGCGCCAGATCATGTCCGAGGAAGGGATCCGGGTCCCGGTCCTCGCCAAGATCGAGAAACCGCAGGCGGTGGACAACCTCGATGAGATCGTCGCCACGTTCGACGGGATCATGATCGCTCGCGGGGACCTCGGCGTCGAGCTGCCGCTGGAACGGGTGCCGCTGGTCCAGAAGCGCGCGGTCGACCTGGCCAGGCGCAACGCGAAGCCGGTGATCGTGGCCACCCAGATGCTGGAGTCGATGATGTCGGCGACCCGGCCGACCAGGGCCGAGGTGTCCGACGTGGCCAACGCGGTGCTGGACCGGGCCGACGCGCTCATGCTGTCGGGTGAGACCAGCATCGGCGACTATCCGGTCCTGACCACCAGCACGATGGCCCGGATCATCGAGACGGTCGAGTCGGAGACCCTGACCACACTCGGGCCGGCCCAGGCCGCGCCGCGGACCAAGGGTGGAGCGATCGCCCGGGCCGCGGCCGAGGTCGGCGACAACCTGGGTGCGCGCTACGTCGTCGCGTTCACCACGACCGGCGACACCGTGCGCCGGCTGGCCAGATATCGCTCACCGGTGCCGTTGCTGGCGTTCACCCCGGACGAGCAGGTGCGCAACCAGCTGTCGCTGACCTGGGGGGTGGAGGCGTTCCTGGTGCCGGAGGTGGAGCACACCGACCAGATGGTGATGCAGGTGGAGCGGGAGCTGCTCGGGCTCGGCCGCTGCGTCGAAGGGGACGTGGTCGTCATCGTCGCCGGCTCGCCGCCCGGCATCCCCGGCTCGACCAACGCGATGCGAGTGCACATCATGGGCGACGCGGCGGCGGGAGTGGCGCCAGCGTATCGCGACGGTGGCAGCTGAGGCGGTGGCAGCTGAGGCCCGGCCTGGGGGCGGGCGCCAAGGGATCCATGCCAGGCGCAGGGAGTCGGTGCCCCGAGTGGTGTTCTGGTTCAGGACATCCCGGACCGGTGTCTCAAGACACGCCGGACTGATGTCTTCGGAGATCCCGGACTGAGCCGGTGCCGGCTTCGAGCGTGC
>JAKEEW010000426.1 GCA_022616375.1 Sporichthyaceae bacterium | reverse complement strand
GTGGACCCGCTACCCGCAACAGCCGCGATTGCCGCGCCACCGCCGTGGCCACTCGACACGCCGCATCCAAACCGAGGCGGGCGGCCACCACGGGGTGAGGCGTCTTGGAGCCACTGGCGAGCCGCGCCCGTCTCCAGTCCGATCAACGGGGTCTGTCCGAACAACGGTGTAACTGGTCCGACACGCCGAGCTGTGCTTGGCGGGAAGGACCAGTAGTGACCGAGATGATCGAGCCCATGCCGGCTCAGATTGATCAGCAGCAGTTAGCTCAGGAGCTCGTGGAGCAGGCTCGCGCCGAGGGGGTGGACCTGGTCGGTCCCGGTGGCCTGTTGACCGGGTTGACCAAGACGGTGCTCGAGACCGCGCTGGACGCGGAGATGAGCGAGCACCTGGGGTATGACCGACACGATCCGATGGGCCGCAACGGCGGGAACTCCCGCAACGGGTATCGGGCCAAGACGGTGCTGACCGAGATCGGCCCGGTCGAGGTGGAGGTGCCGCGTGACCGCGAGGGTAGCTTCGACCCGGTGATCGTGCGCAAGCGGCAGCGCCGTCTGAGCGGCATCGACGCGATCGTGCTGTCGCTGACCGCGCGCGGGTTGACCACCGGCGAGGTGGCCGCGCACTTCGCCGAGGTGTACGGCGCACGGGTATCCAAGGACACCATCTCCCGGATCACCGACAAGGTGGTCGAGGAGATGGCCGAGTGGTGCAACCGGCCGCTGGACCGGGTCTATCCGGTGCTGTTCGTGGACGCGGTGGTGGTCAAGGTCCGCGACGGGCAGGTGGTCAACCGGCCCGTCTACGTGGTGATCGGGGTCAGTGTCAACGGGGAACGCGACATCTTGGGCCTGTGGGCCGGCGACGGCAGCGAGGGAGCCAAGTTCTGGCTTCAGGTGCTGACCGAGATCAAAAACCGCGGGGTCGCCGACGTGTGCCTGGTCGTGTGCGACGGGCTCAAGGGCCTGCCCGAGTCCATCACCACCAGCTGGCCGCTGGCCACGGTGCAGGCGTGCATCCTGCATCTGATCCGCAACACCTTCCGCTACGCCTCCCGCCGAGACTGGGACGCGATGGCCAAGGACCTGCGCCCGGTCTACACCGCACCGACCGAGACCGCCGCCGCGGCCCGCTTCGACGAGTTCACCGAACGCTGGGGCAACCGCTATCCGGCGATCGTGCGCCTGTGGCGATCGGCGTGGGCGGAGTTCATCCCGTTCCTGGACTACGACGTGGAGATCCGCCGCATCATCTGCAGCACCAATGCGATCGAATCGCTCAACGCTCGCTACCGCCGGGCGGTGCGGGCCCGCGGGCACTTCCCGACCGAGCAAGCCGCCCTGAAATGCCTCTACCTAGTCACCCGATCCCTCGACCCCACCGGGCGCGGCAGGACCCGATGGGCGATGCGCTGGTTGAGTCGGCACGAGGCGCGGTGACGGCATTGCTGCCGTTCCGTTTCCTCGTGCCGCTCGCCGAACCCGCCGTGCGCCTCTCGACGCAACGGGCTC
>JAKEEW010000425.1 GCA_022616375.1 Sporichthyaceae bacterium | reverse complement strand
CCCTGATGACGGCCAGGTCGGACAGCTGGTCGGCGCCGATCACGTCGAAGGTCGACTCGGCACCGTCCGCGAAACCAGCCATGCCGTGATCCGCGCCGGACACCACGTGCGCGTTCGTCACCAGGTAGCCGTCGTCGGTGAACACCACGGCCGAGCCGGCTCCCTCGGCCCACCAGCCCTGCCGGCGCTGGGCCCGGACCCGAAGGCTGGCCACGTGCGGCAGCATCTCGGCCGCAACCGTCGAGACAACCTTGGAGTAGACATCCAGGGCCGCCGAGTCGGGGTCGGCCGGTGGGATCGGGTGGACCGCCGCCAGGTCGGTCATCGCGGCCTCCAGTGCGGGACACGGGTGAGACGGCCGGTACAACACCGGCGGCGGCACGGATGTTTCCCGCAGGCGGGTGAGCCGAAAACAGGCCGGCCGCCGTCGCGGTGGGATGATCGACCGGTGCTGAGGAACGAGCTGGTCGGCAACGCGCTCTGCCTGGACTTCGCGAACACGGTTGATCGCCGCCCGGCCCCCGAGCAGGACGGTATCGACACGGTTGGCGATCTGCTCGACTGGGCCAGGCGGGCCGGGTTGGCCGTGGACGGCGGTCGGACCGGTTCGGCCGCAACGTTGCGCACCCCGGTCACCACGGTGGACCTGCGCGAGGCGATCTTCCGGGTGTTCGCCGCGGTCGCCGGCACCGAGCAGGCCAGCGTCGCCGACCTGGCGATCGTGACCGCGGAGTACCGGGAAGCCGTGACCGGGGGCCGGCTGCGCCCTGACGGGTCGCGCTACACGCTGCAGTGGCCGGCGCCGCTCGGCCCACGCGAGATCGGTTGGGCGGCGGCCGCGTCCGCGGTCGACCTGCTCCGGCAGGGCCCGCTGGACCGGATCCGCCAGTGCCCGTCCTGTGGCTGGCTGTTCCTGGACACCAGCCGCAACGGCAAGCGGCGCTGGTGCTCGATGGCCGGCTGCGGCAGCCAGGACAAGGCCCGGCGCTCCGGCAGCGGTAAGCAGCCCAAGCCGGTCTCGGATCCGGCAGTGGACCCGTCCCCGGTCCAGGATCCGGAGCCGGGACCGGATGCGACGCAGACCGTGCCGCTGGTGGTTGCGGTGTACGGCACGCTGCGCCACGGCGAGCGCAACCACGACCTGCTCGACGGCGCGGAGTTCCTCGGCTCGGCCCGGGTTGCCGGGAGCCTGTACGAGGTACCGACCGCGCCGTATCGGCCGTACGCGTATCCGGCCCTGGTGGTGTCAGGTGAGGGCAGCGTCGCGGTGGAGCTCTACCGGATCAGCTCGGTGACCATGCTCGCCGCGCTGGACGAGCTCGAGCTCTACCAGCCGGGCGACGAAGCGGTATCGCAGTACCTGCGCCGGACGGTCCCGGTGCTCGAGCACCGCGCCGGGCCCGGTGGCACA
Source organism: Sporichthyaceae bacterium (assembly GCA_022616375.1). GTDB lineage: Bacteria > Actinomycetota > Actinomycetes > JAKEEW01 > JAKEEW01 > JAKEEW01. The sequence continues at coordinate 33,373 of JAKEEW010000425.1, read as the reverse complement.
CCGATCGGCACCGCCGCGGTCTACCTCTACAACGGCCCGCCGGAAGATCTGGGCAAGCTCCTCGAAACCGGCGACTGGATTGGTGGTTAGGGATGGATAGGGAACCGATCTTGCGCTGGATCGACGGCTACGTGGCCGCGTGGAACTCCAACCGGCCCGACGAGATCGCCGACCTGTTCAGCGCGGACGCGCGGTACTACACCGCGCCCTTCCGCCAGCCGTGGACCGGCCGCGACGAGATCGTGGCAGGCTGGCTGGACCGCCAGGACGCCCCCGGTGACACCACGTTCGAGTGGCATCCGGTCGTCGAGACCGACGACCTCACGATCATCCAGGGTGAGACCGGCTATCTGAGCGAGAAGCAGACGTTCAGCAACCTCTGGGTGCTCCGGTTCGACGACGACGGCCGCTGCCGTGAGTTCACCGAGTGGTGGATGGACCACGCGGCGCAGTAGCCGGCCGGCGCGCTAGCCGGCTGGTGCCGCCAGCTCGACGTCGCCGCCGGGTGCTACCAGGTCCGCGAGCCGCTCGGCCTCGGCGGTCAGCTCGGCCCGGTGGGTCGCGGCCAGCCGGTCGAACGGCACGATCCGGACCCGGTCCGCGCTGCCGCGCTCCTTGACCACCCGCCAGGTGCCGGCGACGAAGCCGTCGACCAGGAACGTCGGCATCGGCGCGTCGTTCTTGGTGGCCAGCAGCGGCCGGTGCTGGGTGGCCAGGACCCGGGTGCGGTCCTCGTGCGAGCGCAGCACGTTGTCGTACTCGGGCAGGAATCGCACCGGCGCCAGGGTGTCCGGGTCCGGCCGCGGCCCGTCCGGGTGATCGAACAGCTCACGACCCCGCTCGTCGGTGAACGTGCGCAGCTGCGGCCGCAGCCGTTCCAGCACCTCGCCAAGCCTGGTCAACCCGCACCAGGTCTGCGCGTCCTTGACGGTGGCCGGGCCGAACGCGGCAAGGTAACGCAGCAGGATCGGCCCGGGATCCGGGTCACCGACCAGCCCGCGCCCGAGCCAGGACTCCACCGTGGTCAGCATGGTCTGACCGCTCTTGCCCCAGAGCCCGCGCGGTGGCACGTGGACCAGCGGCAGCCGGTTGCGGCAGACCCAGGACAGCTGCGCGGGCTCCCGGTCCGGCCAGCGCGGGTGCAGACCCTGGCCGAGCTGGGCGATGGTGCGCGGCGCCTCGTCCAGCAGCGTGCGGCCGGCCTCGACGACCGCGTCGACGTCCTGTTGGGTGGCTCCCGGGCCAAGGTTGGATTCCGGGAACAGCAACCGGTCGTAGAGCGGCTGCAGCCAGGCACGCAGCACCACCGCGTCGGCCGCGCTCACCAGGTGCACGGTGCCGCGCAGCAGCGACATCCGGACCGCCATCCGGTCGATGATCAGCGTCGCCAGCTGGTCCGGGTGAAAGCCGTCGAGCCGGGTCCACAGACCGACGTAGGGCGGGGCGGGGTTCTGCGACTGCAGGCCGACCAGGTGTTCGATCGCGTCCAGGACCGGCATCGTGGAACGCTCGAGGAGCAGTTGGCGATCCAGCAGGGCCCGGTTGAGCGCACGCTCGCCGAGCCGGCTACCCATCGGCGTCTCCCATGTCTGTCGGGCTGGCCGGATTTGAACCGACGACCCCCTGACCCCCAGTCAGGTGCGCTACCAAACTGCGCCACAGCCCGGCGCCGGCAAAGATCACTACGGGTCTCGCCGGCGGCGGCTCGGCCGTCGCATCCGCGTCGGCGAGCGGCTACGAGCGTACCGCAGACCCGGTCTGCGGATCTGGCTGCCGTCGCTCGGCCGCCATCCCTCCGGTTGGCGCCCACGCCCGGCGCCCTCCCTCCGGCTGGCTTCCCACGCCCGGCGCCCTCCCTCCGGTTGGCTGCCACCGCCCGGCCGTCAACTCTTCCCTCGTGCCTGCGGCCGGTGCTGTCGTCGGAAACTACGACGATCGACGGCCGACGACGGTGATTCTCGTAGTCTTCACTACAGCCATCCCCCGCCCCTGGCAGCTGCTGGCGGCGTCATCGACGTGCGGGCTCGGCTCGGTCGGCGAGCAAGGCCCAGACCGCTTCCGGATCCTCGACGTGGGCGTTGTGCCCAAGCCCGGTCAGCCGCACCGGATACGGCTGCAGTGCCTGGAGCTGGTCGATCGTCACCATCCGGTCGTGCTCCCCGGCGGCCAGGGTGACCGGGCAGCCGGCATGGGCCAGCAGCTCGGTCATCGGCGGCGCGCCGACCCCGAACGTGCGCTGGTCGAGGGTCAGCCGCCAGCCCTCCGCGGTCCCCGGCTCGACTGCAGTCCCAAGCTCGGCAGTCTCCGGCTCAGCCGCGGTGCGAGTGATCCCCGGCGCGATCCGCGGGTCGTCCGGCCCGAACAGCCCGGCCAGCCCGGACACCCGCAGGTAGCGATCCACCACCTCGGCCCGGGTGCCGAACACGGTCGCCGGCCGCCGGGCCAACGCCGCGGCCCGCTCCAGCTCGGCCTCGGTCCACCCGACCTTGATCCCGACACCGACCGCACGCTCCACCCTGGCGCCGTGCCGCCCACCGGCCAGCTCCAGGGCCAGCACGCCACCGAGCGAATGACCGAGCGCGGTTACCGGCTCCTCAGGGGCGATCGCTCGCAGAACCCGCGCCAGCGAGGCGGCCATCATGGCGAAGTTGTAGTCGCCGGTTGCCGATCGGGCCGAGCCGCCGTGTCCGGGTAGGTCCGGAGCCAGCCAGTAGCCGGGCCAGCGTTGCTCGGCGATGCCCGCTACCCCGGCCCAGACCTCCGCGGTGGCACCGAGCCCATGGATCAGCAGCAGCGGCGGACCCGGCGGGCCACCGACGACGCACCGTAACCCGGCGATGATCTCCTCTTCGGCTGCCGCCGGCCAGGCCACAACCGCACGTGGATCGTTGGTCACGTCCGGGAAAGATACCGGCCCGGATCGTGTTGCGCGCCAGTGGCGGCGAACCTAGCGCTTGCGCTTTTCCTTGACCCGGACGCTGACCTCGATCGGGGTGCCGCGGAAGCCGAACTCCTCACGCAGCCGGCGTTCCAGGAACCGGCGGTAACCGGCTTCGAGGAACCCGGTAGCGAAGACCACGAACCGCGGTGGCCGGGTGGAGGCCTGGGTGGCGAACTGGATCCGCGGCTGCTTGCCGCCCCGGATCGGGTGCGGATGCGCGGCCACCAACTGGCCGAGGAACGTGTTGAGCCGGCCGGTCGGAACCCGGGTCGCCCAGCCGTGCAACGCTTCGTCGATCGCCGGCACCAGCTTGTCCACCGCCCGCCCGGTGCGGGCCGAGATGTTGACCCGGGGTGCCCAGCGCACCTGCACCAGATCACGTTCGATCTCGCGCTCCAGGTAGTGCCGCCGCTCGGAGTCGACCAGGTCCCACTTGTTCCACGCGATGACCAGCGCCCGGCCGGCCTCGACCACCATGGACACGATCCGCACGTCCTGCTCGGACAGCGGCTCGCTGGCGTCGATGAGCACGACCGCGACCTCGGCCTTCTCCAGGGCCGCCGCGGTACGCAGGGAGGCGTAGTACTCCTGGCCGCTGGCCTCGTGCACCCGGCGCCGGATCCCGGCGGTGTCGACGAACCGCCAGGTCCGCCCGCCCAGCTCCACCATCTCGTCGACCGGGTCCACCGTGGTGCCGGCCTTCTCGTCCACCATCGCCCGGTCGGTGCCGGCCAGCCGGTTGAGCAGGGACGACTTGCCCACGTTGGGCTTGCCGAGCAATGCCACCCGGCGCGGCCCGGCGGCGACCATGAGCTGCTCGGCCGGTGCCTCGGGCAGCGCGTCAAGCACCGCGTCCAGCAGATCACCGCTGCCCCGGCCGTGCAGCGCGGACACCGGGTAAGGCTGGCCGAGCCCGAGCGACCAGAGCGTGGTGGCATCCGCCTCGGCCCGCTCGCCATCCACCTTGTTCGCCGCCAGCACCACCGGCCTGCCCGCCCGGCGCAGCACCCGGACTACCGCCTCGTCGGTATCGGTGGCCCCGACGGTCGCGTCGACCACGAACAGCACCGCGTCGGCCGCCTCGACCGCAAGCTCGGCCTGAGCCGCGATCCGGGCCGCCATGCCCTGCGCGTCCTGCTGCCAGCCGCCGGTATCGACCACGGTGAAGCGGCGCCCGTTCCAGGTCGCGTCATAGGCGACCCGGTCCCTGGTGACTCCCGGCTTGTCCTCCACAACCGCTTCCCGCCGGCCCAGGATCCGGTTGACCAGCGTGGACTTTCCGACGTTTGGCCGCCCGACCACGGCCAGCACCGGGACCGCAGCGCTCGCACCCTCGTCTTCGTAGAGCTCGTCGCCGAACTCCGCGGCGTGTGCGTACGCCGGCTCGCCGAGCTCGGCCCGGCCCGGCTCAGCCGACACCGACCCGGTCCTTCACCAGTGCGAGTACCGCCTGCACCACCTCGTCCAAGCGCAGCAGGGTGGTGTCGAGCTCGGTCGCGTCCGCGGCCCTGGCCAGCGGAGACGCCTCCCGGGACGAGTCGATCGCGTCCCGGCGGGCCAGCTCGGCCTCGGTCAGCGCCACGGTCGCATCCGGGTCGTGCCGCAGCTCCTCGGTGCGGCGCTGCGCCCGGATGGTCGGGTTGGCGGTCAGGAACACCTTTACCGGCGCGTGCGGTGCCACCACGGTGCCGATGTCCCGACCCTCCACCACGATCCCGCCGGTGCCGATGATCTCCTGTTGCATCGCGACCAGGATGGTCCGCACCGTGGGCACCGCCGCCACCGGGCTGACCGCGGCCGACACCGCCCTGGACCGGATCGGCGTGGCCACGTCGTGACCGTCTACGTGGATGGTCGGACCGGCCGGATCGGTGCCAACCGCGAGCCGTGGCCGGTCGGCGACCGCGGCCACCGCGGCCGGATCGTGGATATCGATGCCGTGCTCGAGCATCCACCAGGTGACCGCACGGTACATCGCGCCGGTATCCAGGTAGCGCAGCCGCAGCTGGGTCGCGACCGCGCGGGACACGCTGGACTTGCCGGCCCCGGACGGGCCGTCCATCGCGATCACCAGGTTCGCCGCGGCCGAGCTGTCGGCGGGTGGCGGGGCGCTGGTCACCGGGCGAGCCTACCGGTCAGCGGTGCACGATCCAGCCGCCCGCACGCAGCGCGGCGGCGAGCGGGTCGGCCGCCTCCGGCCGCACGTCGAGCTCGACCAGACCGACCGGCTGGCCAGGCGAGTGCTCGATCCGGACGTCCTCGATGTTGATCCCGGCGGCTCCGGCGGCAGCGAACAGCGCGGCCAGCTGGCCCGGCCGGTCGTCCAGCACCACCGGCACCGTGGCGTAGCGGGCCGGCGGGGTGCCGTGTTTTCCCGGGATTCGGGCCACGCCGCGGTTGCCCCTGGTCAACGCGTCCACGGTCGCGGTCAGCGCGGCCGGCGGGACCGGGCCCGGGTTGGCCAGCTCGGCGCCGACTGCCGCCAGGTCCGCGCCGACCGCGGCCAGGATCGCGGCCACCGCCGGCGAGTTGGTCGCCAAGATCTCCCGCCACAGCGCCGGGTCACCGGCCGCTACCCTGGTGATGTCGCGCACCCCGGGCCCGGCCAGCGCCAGCACGGCTGGCTCGGCGTCGGCCAGCCGGGCCGCGACCAGCGCGGCGACCAGATGCGGCGCGTGCGACACCACGGCCACCGCGTGGTCATGCTCGGACGGGGCCATCAGGTAGGGCGTGGCCCCGGTCAGCGCTACCACTGCCTGGACGGTCGCCAGCGCGGCCGGCGCGGTCTGCCCGGTCGGGGTCAGCACCCACGGTCGTCCCTCGAACAGGTCGCCGCGGGCCGAGCCCGGGCCCGAGCGCTCCCGGCCGGCCATCGGGTGGCCGCCGACGAAGCTGGCCGGATCGGCACCGAGCCGGGCCACCTCGGCGTGGATGTGCGCCTTCGTGCTGGCCAGGTCGGTATACGCGGCAGCCAGCTGCTTGCCTTGCAGATCGGCGAGCACGGCCGCGACCGCGGTCGGCGGCACCGCGATGACCGCCAGATCGACCGGCTCGGTCGGCGGCTGGTCGGTGCCGGCACCAAGCTCCGCGGCGGTTCTGGCCAGGGTGGGATCGCGATCGGTCAGGTAGATCGCTACCCCGCGGGCCTGCAGTGCCAGGCCGAGCGAGGTGCCCATCAACCCGGTTCCGACGATGAGCACGCTGGAGACCGGGACGGTCCCGGTCACTGCGCGATGTCCTTGCGCAGCACCTCGGCCCCGCGCAGATAGACGTGCTGGACGCTGGCTCGGGGCAGGTCGAGCTCGGCGTGCACGATCACCCGGATCACCCGGGTCAGCGCGCCGGGCACATCGATCTCCTGCGCGCACAGCAGCGGCACGTCCTTGAAGCCGAGCACCCGGGCGCCGAGCGCGGGGAACTCGCTGCGCAGATCGGAAGTCGCGGTGAAGATCACGCTGATCAGATCGTCGGTGCCGATCTGGTTGCGTTCGAGGATCTCGGTGAGCAGCTCGGATACCGCGTCGAGCAGGTGCTCGCGCTCATCCCGCTCGAGCCTGATCGCGCCCCGGACCGCCCGTACCGCCACCAGGCCAACCCTACCGCCCGGCGCTTGCCGACCGGTCCTCGCCGGGCCCCGTTCTGGATCATTACGCGCGCTCGGTAGCGCCCAGAGGCGGGCATAAAGGGCGATTGCCGCCCCGTACCGCGCGTAATGATCGCGGGGATGGGCGCGATCGCGGGGACAGCGGCTAGATGCCGGCGGCGCCGAACAGCTCGCCGAGCTCGACCCGGTTCAATGCCCGCCACCGGCCCGGCCGCAGGTCACCGAGATTCACCGGGCCGACCTTGGTCCGGACCAGCCGCTGCACCGGGTGCCCAGCCGCCTCCAGCATCCGCCGCACGATCCGGTTGCGGCCCTCGTGCAGCACGAGCTCGACCATGATCCGCGGCCCGGACCGGCCGACCACCCGGAACGAGTCGACCGCCGCCGGACCGTCGTCCAGCTCGATCCCGGCCCGCAGCCGGCGACCGAGGTCCTTGGGTAGCGGCCCGGCCAGCTCCGCCAGGTAGGTCTTGCGCACCTCGTAGCGCGGGTGGGAAAGCCGGTTGGCCAGCTCGCCGTCGTTGGTGAGCAGGATCAGCCCCTCGGTGTCGGCATCCAACCGCCCGACGTGGAACAGCCGTTCGCCGCGGCCTTCGACGTAGTCGCCCAGGCTCGGCCGGCCCTGCGGGTCGGACATCGTGGAGACCACTCCGCGCGGCTTGTTCAAGGCGAGGTAGACCCGGTCGGCGGCGGTCACCACCCGCATCCCGTCGACCTTGATGACCTGGCGATCCGGGTCGACCCGCATGCCCTGCTCGGTTACCGGGCGGCCGTCCACCTCGACCCGGCCCTGCTCGATCAGCTGCTCGCAGGCTCGCCGGCTGCCAAGCCCGGCCTGAGCCAGCACCTTCTGCAGCCGAACGCCGGCAGCTGCCTCGTCGGGTGCGTCGCCAGGAGCGTCGGTCATCGGCACCTAGTCGTCGGCCCGGTCGGAGCCGGTCGAGCCCGCGTCGGAGCCGGTCGAGCCCGGCGCTTCGGGAACACCGGCCTGGACGGCGAGCTCCGGCTCGGCCTGGACGGCGAGCTCCGGTTCGGACTCGGCCTCGATCGCGTCCAGCGAGGGCAGGTACGGCGCCAGCTCGGGCAGCTCGTCCACCGTGTTCAGGCCGAGCCGCTCCAGGAAGTAGCCGGTGGTGCGATAGAGGATCGCGCCGGTCTCGTGCTCGGTGCCGGCCTCCTCCACCAGCCCGCGGGCGACCAGCGTGCGCATCACGGCGTCCACGGTGACCCCGCGGACCGCGGACACCCGGGCGCGGCTCACCGGTTGCCGGTAGGCCACCACCGCGAGCGTCTCCAGTGCCGCCTGGGTCAGCCTGGCGTGCTGGCCGCCGCGGACGAACCGCTCGACCACCGCGGCGCATTCCGCCCTGGTGTAGAGCCGCCAGCCGCCGGCCACCTCGCGCAGGTCGAAGCCGCGCCCGCCGGCGGTGTATTCGGCGGCAAGCTCGGTCAGCGCGATCCGCACCTCTTCGGTGGGGCGCTCGACCACCTGGGCGAGGCTGACCTCGGACACCGGCTCGTCCACCACCAGGAGGACCGCTTCGAGCGCCGTCCGCAGCGGTGGTTCGGGTAGCTCGGGCCCGGCACGTTCGGCGTCCATGAAGTCAGTCTCCAGCCCGCTGAGCAGGTCGCTCACTCGGCTCCTCCCCGTCCGGTTGGTCGGTCTCGTCGTCCGCGGCGGCGTCTTCGACGTCGTCGGCGTCGAACTCGTCGGTGACCTCGATCCCGCCCTCTTCCGCTCCGGTCCAGCGGACCTGCAGATCCGCATACGGCTCGAGCTGGTCGAAAGCGACCGCGCCCTCACGGAACAGCTCGAGCAGGGCGAGGAAGCGCGCGATCACGACGAGCGTGCCGCCGGCGTCCGCGGTCAACGACCGGAATGTGGAGGTCCGTGCCCGGCGCAGCCGCTCGACCAGGAACGCGGCCTGTTCGCGCACGCTGACCAGCGGTGGGTGCAGGTGCGTCACGGAGACCGTGGGCGGCTCCTTGGGCGCCAGCGCGCGGGCCGCGAGCGCGGCGAACTCGGCCGGACCCAGGCCGAACACCAGCTCGGGCAGCAGGTTGGCGAACGCCGGCTCGAGTGTGACCGCACGCGGGTAGCGCCTGGCCTCCTCGGCCATCCGCGCCGAGAACACCGCGGCCACCTGCTTGTAGGCGCGGTACTGCAGCAGCCGCGCGAACAGCAGGTCGCGCGCCTCGAGCAGGGCCAGGTCCTCCTCGTCCTCGACCTGGCCGGCCGGCAACAGCCGAGCCGCCTTGAGATCGAGCAGGGTGGCGGCCACGACCAGGAACTCGGTGGCCTGACCGAGATCCCACTCGACGCCGCGGCTGCGGATGTGCGCGATGAACTCGTCGGTGACCTGGGACAGGGCCACCTCGGTGATGTCCAGCTTGTGCTTGGCGATCAGACCGAGGAGCAGGTCGAACGGGCCCTCGAAGACTTCGAGGTGCACCTCGAAGCCCCCGGTCCGGCCGGGTGCGGCCAGCTCCTGATCGGTCACGTGCCAACGGTAGCCGAGCGGCCACCGTGATCACGCCAGGCCCGACTAGGACGACGAACGGATCGTGAACATGTAGCAGCCGTACGCGACGTTGCGGCTGTGCACGAAATCCACGTCGGAGCGGGCCAGCAGCTTGGCCAGCGCCGGCTCGGCGTCCACGCTATCCACGATCTTCGCAGCCACGATCGTGCGATCCGGGCCGTATGCCCGGAAGATCTGCTGGCGGTGCCGGTACCCGGCCGGGTAGCTCCCGGTGTCCGAGTAGCCGTCGCACGCCTCGGCGTGGATGAACACCGGACCGGTCTCGGCGTAGGGGCCCGACCACGGGAACGGGCCGTACCCGATGGCCGCGACCCGTTCGCCCACCACCGAGTCCCGCAGGCAGCAGCGCAGCGGCAGCTCACCGGCGGTGTCGTCGAACGGGACGACCGGGTTGCCGAGATCGTCGATGCCATGCTCGCGGATCCGGCGCAGCGTCTCGGTCGGGATCGCGGAGATCTGGAACGTCGCGGTGCTAGGCAGCGTGCTCACTACAAACTCCTCATGGTTGCGGGGCAGGACCGGGTATGAAACGGTCCTGCCCCGCGGTCTGTGAGCGCGTTGGGGCCAGAAATCTGGCTACGGATTGCGCAGCCGGCGGACCAGCACGCTGGTGTCGCCCTTGTGGTCCAGATCGGCGAGCAGGATGGCGATCGCCTCCCGGACGATCCGGCCGCGATCCACCGCGATCCCGTGCTTGCCGCGCAGGACCAGCCGGGCGTGCTCGAGCTCGAGCAGCTCGTCCGACGACACGTACACGGTGATCTTCTCGTCATGCCTGGTCCGGCCGGTCGGCCGGGGCGGTGGCTTGGGAGCTCGGGGCGCGGCGGTGGGCCGGGCCCGGGCCGCGGCCTCGTCCAACTGGTCCGGATTGGGCACCGCGTGCAACCGCTCCGCCGCACCGCCGGGCCCGATCGGAACGGTGCCGACCGACATCGGCTCACCCGGCTCCACTCGAACCGTCGGCAGCGGCGTCAGCCCGGCCGGGACCCCGCCGATCTGGCGCGGAGCCCGAACCGGCGCAACCGATGCTCCGGTGGTGCGGAACAGCTCGTCCGCACCCGGCAGGCTTACCCGACGTGGCACCGTGCGAGCACCTCCTTGGCCAGCTGCCGGTAGGCGATCGCACCGGTGGACGACGGCGCGTAGGTGGTGATCGGCTCACCGGCCACCGTGGTCTCCGGGAATCGCACGGTGCGGCCGATCACGGTGTGGAACACCCCGTCGCTGAACGCCTCGACCACCCGCTCCAGCACTTCGCGGCCGTGCACGGTCCGCGAGTCGTACATGGTGGCCAGGATTCCCTCGAGGTACAGGCTCGGGTTCAGCCGCTCGCGCACCTTCGCCATGATGTCGGTCAGCAACGCCAGCCCGCGCAATGCGAAGAACTCGCATTCCAGCGGCACGATCACACTGTGCGCCGCGGTCAGCGCGTTGACCGTGAGCAGGCCGAGCGACGGCTGGCAGTCGATGACGACCACGTCGTACTCGTCCAGCAGGGGATCGAGCGCCCGCAGCAGGGTCTGCTCCCTGGCGACCTCGTTGACCAGCTGGATCTCGGCCGCGGACAGGTCGATGTTGCTGGGCAGCAGGTCCATGCCGACCACGTTGGTCTTCTGCAGCACGTCCTCGACCGTGATGTCGCGCTGCATGAGCAGGTTGTAGACGGTCAGGTCGAGCTCGTGCGCGTTCAGGCCGAGACCGACCGAGAGCGCACCCTGCGGGTCGAAGTCGACGAGCAGCACCCGCCGGCCGTATTCGGCGATCGCCGCCCCCAGGTTGATGGTGGACGTGGTCTTGCCGACCCCGCCCTTCTGGTTGCACATCGCGATGACCTTGGCCGGGCCGTGGCTGCGCAGTCGAGGAGGTTCGGGAAATCGGGGCATCGGCCGCCCGGTTGGGCCGAGCAGCAGCCCGTCGTTGGCCTGGATGAGACCCAGCGCGGCGGCCGACTCGTCATCGATGGGGGGTACTTCGTCAACGTCCGCCGGGGCGGGCTTGGTCTGCGCGCTCGACTTGGCCACCGACCGTCCTACCTCCTCGCCGGTCAGCTGGTGACTTCTCGGGTCCGAGCCGGGTTGGTCCGAACGTGGCGACAAATCACCGTGACGACATAAGTGCCTCGATCGCGAGGGTAGGTACCTCAAGTAAGCGCATCAAGATCATCAGCGGCGTGGCGGAACATTTCGTTGTCCGGGTTACGTCCAGTTCGTTGGCAACCGGGATGAAATCGTGGGGATGGCTATGCTCGATCCAATGCGCTCTACCGTTCGACTCGTGGCCGCCGGCTTAGCCGTCGTCCTCGCTACCGGCTGCCAGATCGGCTCTGGGTCGGACCGGCCGCCACCCGCCGCGCCGGCCACCATCGCGATCGTCCCGGCCGACCAGGCCCGCAGCATCGTCCCGGCGGACAAGGTGTCGATCACCGCCGACGGTGGCGTGCTCACCGAGGTCGCGGTCACCGATCCCGGCGGTGAGCCGGTCAAGGGGCGCTTCAACGAGGCCAAGACCAGCTGGCGCAACAACTTCCCGCTCGACTTCGGCACCCGCTACTCCGTGGTCGCGACCGCGACCAACGCCGACGGTGCGCCCACCACCAGCCGCAGCACGTTCACCACGGTGCGGCCCAAGGCCATGCTGCACACCGCCGTGGTGCCGCTGAACGGCGAGACGGTCGGGGTCGGGCTGCCGATCCAGGTGCAGCTCAGTGATCCGGTCAGTGACCGGGCCGCGGTCGAGGAACGGCTTACCGTGGTCTCCGACCCGCAGGTCGAAGGCGCCTGGCACTGGATCAGCGACGACAAGCTGCGCTACCGGCCCAAGGAGTACTGGCCCAGTGGCACCGAGGTAACCCTCAAGGTGAGGTTGCAGGGCATCGACGCCGGCGATGGCGTGTTCGGCGACGAGCACCGCGACGTGTCGTTCACGATCGGCCGGGACATCCGCAGCCTGGTCGACGTGGACCGGTTGCGGATGACCGTAACGATCGACGGCAAGCGGGCCAGGACCATCCCGATTACCGCGGGGAAGAAGGGCTGGGAGACCCGCAACGGGATCAAGGTTGCACTGGAGAAGCACAAGCTGAAGGTGATGGACGCGGCCACGGTCGGCATCGACCCGGACGATCCGGACTACTACCGGCTCAACGTGCGCTGGGCGATCCGGGTCACCTGGAGCGGCGAGTTCGTGCACGGCGCGGAGTGGTCGACCGCGGCGCAAGGCCGGTCCAGGGTCAGCCATGGTTGCGTCGGGATGAGCCTGGCCAACGCCGAGTGGTTCTTCGACCGGACCCAGCGCGGCGACATCATCGAGGTGGTCAACTCCCCCACCGACCGGGACATGGAGCTGGACAACGGCTTCGGTGACTGGAACCTGACCTGGTCGGAGTGGACCGAGGGTTCGGCGCTGGCCGAGGACTAGCCGGCCGGCTACCTGGCCCGCGGGTGCGCGGCCGCGTACACCTCACGCAGCTTGTCCACCGTGACCAGGGTGTAGATCTGGGTGGTGGTCACCGAGGCGTGGCCGAGCAGCTCCTGCACCACCCGGACGTCGGCGCCGCCGTCGAGCAGATGGGTCGCGAAGCAATGCCGCAGCGTGTGCGGCGACACCGCACCGGCGCCGAGCCCGGCCCGGTCGGCCGCTGCCTTGATCAGCTGCCAGGCGCCCTGCCGGGTCAGCCGGCCACCCCTGGCGTTGAGCAGCAGTGCCGGCCCGCCCCGGCCTTTGACCGCGAGCAGCGGACGGGCCCGGACCAGATAGGCGGCCAGCGCCTGCTTCGCGTACGAACCGACCGGCACCACCCGTTCCTTGCTGCCCTTGCCGCGGACCTTCAGCAGCGCCGGGCGCTGGCCGCCATCGCCCGGCTCGGCCAGGTCGAGGTCGTCCACGTCGGCGCCGACCAGCTCGGAGATCCGGGCGCCGGTGCCGTACAGCAGCTCGAGCAGCGCGCGGTCGCGCAACGACATCGGCGGCTCCCCCGCACCGGCCGCGTCGAGCAGCCGGATCACGTCGGTCACCGGCAACGCCTTGGGCAGCCGCATCGGCGGAGCCGGCGGGCGCACCTCGCGGGCCGGGTCAGCAGCGGCGATGCCTTCCCTGGCGGCGAACCGGTGCAACCCGCGGACCGCGATGACGGCCCGGCTGGCCGAGGCCGCGGACAGCGGCCGGTGCTCGGCGTCTGGGGTGCGCAGCTCGGCCAGGAACGCGGTGACGTCCGCCTCCGCCGTGCCGGCGAAGTCGGTGATCCCGCGGCCGGCCAGGAAGCGCTGGTAGCGGTCCAGGTCGCGGCGGTAGGCGCTGACCGTGTTGCGGGCCAGGCCGCGCTCGACCGCGAGGTGGTCGAGGTATCCGCGCACCGCGGTGGCCAGCTGGTCGGACACGGCATCGAGGATACGGCCGGGCGGGCCCACGGCAGGCTCAGCGCCGGCCGGCTCGCGCGCCGCGCAGGCTAGCCGGTCAGGACCTGCGGGGCTGGTTGAAGCGCAGCATGTTGCCCGAGGGATCGCGGAAGGCGCAGTCGCGGACGCCGTAGGGCTGGTCCATCGGCTCCTGCAGCACCTCACCACCCGCGGCGCGGACCCGCTCGAACGTGGCGTCGCAGTCGTCGGTCCGGAAGATGACACCGCGCAGCAGACCCTTCGCCAGCAGCTCGGCCGCGGCCTCCTTGTCCGCGGACGAGGCGTGCGGGTCCGCGACCGGCGGTTCGAGGACGATCTCCACATCCGGCTGCGACGGCGAGCCGACGGTCACCCAGCGCATCCCCTCGAACCCGACGTCGTTGCGCACCTCGAGGCCGAGCGCGTCCCGGTAGAAGGCGAGCGCCCTGTCGTGATCGTCGACGGCGATGAAGCACTGCGTCAGCTTGATGTCCATGCGGGTCATGCTACGGGCGGGCGGCGGGCCTGGCTTCTCCGTTCCTGACCGGTCGCGTGTGGATCTTGGCGACGCAGGCCGGGATGGCGGCGCCCTCGTCGTGGGGGCGGGCCCGGTACGTGCTCGGGCTCTCGCCGACCAGTTCGGTGAACCGCGTGCTGAACGATCCCAGCGAGGTACAGCCGACCTCGAAACAGACGTCGGTCACCGACAGGTCACCCCGCCGCAGCAGCGCCTTGGCCCGCTCGATCCGGCGCGTCATCAGGTAGCTGTACGGCGTCTCCCCGTAGGCGGTGCGGAAGCTACGGGAGAAGTGGCCGGGCGACATCAGGGCGACCCGGGCCAGCGCCGGGACGTCGAGCGGCTTGGCGTACTCGCGGTCGATCAGGTCACGGGCCCGGCGCAGCCGGACCAGGTCCGCCAACGTCATGCGACCGCTTGCCACAGCGCCAGGCTAGCTGAGCACCGCGTCGAGGCCGACGACGTCGATGCCGTGCGCCTCGCCCACCGGGCCGTAGGTCAGCAGGCCGTCGTGCGCGTTCAGGCCGAGCGCGAGCGGGTAGTCCGCGCGAACCGCGTCCCGCCAGCCGGAGTTGGCCAGCTCGATGGCGTACGGCAGGGTCACGTTCGTGAGCGCGTAGGTGGAGGTGTGCGGCACCGCACCCGGCATGTTCGCGACGCAGTAGAACAGCGAGTTGTGCACCGGGTAGGTCGGCTCGGCGTGCGTGGTCGGGTGCGAGTCCTCGAAGCAACCGCCCTGGTCGATCGAGATGTCAACGAGCACCGAACCCGGCTTCATCCGGGACACCAGCTCGTTGGAGATCAGCATCGGCGCCTTCGCACCCGGCACCAGGACGGCCCCGATGACCAGATCCGCGTCCAGCACCGCGCGCTCGACCTCGTACGCGTTGGAGGCCACGGTCTGCAGGTGCCCCTGGTAGATCGCGTCGGCCTGGCGGAGCCGGTCCATGTTCTTGTCCAGTAGCAGCACCTCGGCCTGCATGCCGAGCGCGATCGCGGCCGCGTTCATGCCGGACACCCCGGCCCCGATCACGACCACCTTGGCCGCGTAGACACCGGACACCCCGCCCATCAGCACGCCGCGGCCACCACCCTGGCGCATCAGGTGGTACGCCCCGACCTGCGGGGCGAGCCGCCCGGCCACCTCGGACATCGGCGCCAGCAGCGGCAGCGAGCCGTCCGGGCGCTGCACGGTCTCGTACGCGATCGCGGTGATCCCGGAGTCCAGGATCGCCTTGGTGCAGTCCGGAGATGCCGCCAGGTGCAGGTAGGTGAACAGCACCTGCCCACGCCGCATCCGGTGGTACTCCTCGCCGACCGGCTCCTTGACCTTGAGGATCAGGTCGCCGGTCCCCCACACGTCGTCCGCGGTCGGCAGGATCCGCGCGCCGGCCGCGACGAAGTCGGCGTCCGGGATCGACGATCCGGCGCCCGCGCTCTGCTCGACGTACACCTCGTGCCCGTGCCGGACCAGCTCGTGCACCCCGGCCGGCGTGATCGCGACCCGGTACTCGTGGTTCTTGACTTCGCGGGGGATGCCGACCTTCACGGTGATCAGTTCCTTAAGTCAAGGGGGGTGGGGGTGCCCTCGGCGGCCCCGAGATAACCCGGCGAAGCCACCCGTCGACGTGGTGGCGGCGCCGATTCTAGCCGCGGACAGTGATCGACATCGCCTTACAGGTTGTGAAGATCACTGGACCGTTCGTGGCGATCTGACGCCCAGACCGGACACCCTGCGTAGGGCCGGGAACGCGCAGCGGAACTAGTCGCTGGCCAGGCCGTCGAGGCCACCTGGGCGGCCCAGCACGGCGGTCAGGGCGAGCACACCGGCCACCGTGGCCGGGTTACCGAGGCGGCCGGCCAGGATGCCCTCGACCACGTCGGCCCGGTCCACCCAGGCCGGCACCAGCACGGCCTCCTCGGCCTGCCCGACGTGCCGATCGCCGGCCGGCACCTCGGACAAGCCCCTGGCCAGGTAGATCAGGAACGTCTCGTCGGTCAACCCGGGCGAGACGTACACGCTGACCAGCCGGCGCCAGTCGGTGGCCCGTAGATGCGCTTCCTCGAACAGCTCGCGTTCCGCGGTCTGCCGGGGCGGCTCGTCCGCGACGTCGCACAGCCCGGCCGGGAGCTCCCACAGGGCCATGCCGGCGGGATGTCGGTACTGCCGCAACAGCAGCAGGCGGTCGGTGTCCTCGTCGTAGGGCAGCGCCGCCACCGCACCGGCCCGTTCGACCAGATCGCGCTCCGCGGTCGAACCGTCAGGCATCTCGACCAGGTCGGTTGCCACGGTGAACACCGGGCCGGTGTAGCGAACGGTGCGCTGTGTGACCGGCCAGCGCTCCGGCTCGTCCTGAATGACCATTGCCGGCTGCGGGCGGTGGGCGGCCGGCTCGGTCACGCCGAGGCCTGCTCCCGGCCGGCGACCCCGGCCGGCCGTCCGACCGCACCGTTCGGCAGCGCGGACGAGCGCGGGCCGGCCTCCTTCGCCGCGATCGCGGCCGCGATCAGGCCGGCGAACAACGGGTGCGGGCGGGTCGGCCGGGACCGCAGCTCGGGGTGCGCCTGGGTCGCGACGAAGTAGGGATGCACCTCGCGGGGCAGCTCGATGTACTCCACCAGCCGGGTGTCCGGCGACGTGCCGGAGAACACCAGCCCGGCCGCCTCCAGGCCAGCCCGGTAGCTGTTGTTCACCTCGTACCGGTGCCGGTGCCGTTCCTGCACGTAGGGCTCACCGTAGACCTCGCGCACGATCGAGCCGTCGGCGAGCTTGGCCGGATACAGGCCAAGGCGCATGGTCCCGCCCATGTCCCGCTCGCCGGCCACCACGTCCCGCTGGTCGGCCATCGTGGAGATCACCGGGTGTGGGGTGGCCGGGTCGAACTCGGCCGAGTTGGCGTCGGAGAGCCCGGCCAGGTCGCGGGCCACGTCGATCACCATGCACTGCAGGCCCAGGCACAGCCCGAGCACCGGGATGCGGTGCAACCGCGCGTAGTGGACGGCGCCGATCTTGCCCTCGATTCCGCGCACCCCGAACCCGCCGGGGATCACGACCGCGTCCACTCCGGCCAGCTCGCGCTCGGCACCCTCCGGGGTGCGGCAGTCGTCCGACGGCACCCAGTGGATGGTCACCCTGGCGTCGTTGGCGAACCCGCCGTGCCGCAGCGCCTCGCTGACCGACAGGTAGGCATCGGGCAGGTCGACGTACTTGCCGACCAGGGCCACGCTGATCTGCCTGGCCGGGTGGTGCACCCGGCGCAGCAGCTCGTCCCAGCCGCTCCAGTCGACGTCCCGGAACGGCAGCCCGAGCCGGCGCACCACGTAGGCGTCCAGGCCCTCGGCATGCAGCACCTTCGGGATGTCGTAGATGCTCGGCGCGTCCACCGCGGCGATGACCGCTTCCTCGTCCACGTCGCACATCAGCGAGATCTTGCGCTTGACCGGACCTGGGATCGGGCGGTCGGCCCGGCAGACGATGGCATCCGGCTGGATACCGATGCTGCGCAGGGCCGCCACCGAGTGCTGGGTCGGCTTGGTCTTGAGCTCGCCGGACGGGCCGATGTAGGGCACCAGCGAGACGTGCAGGAAGAACACGTTGTCCCGGCCGACCTCGTGCCGGATCTGCCTGGCCGCCTCGAGGAACGGCAACGACTCGATGTCACCGACAGTGCCACCGATCTCGGTAATGATCAGGTCGACCTCGGGGCTGGCCTCGCGCCGGACCCGGTCTTTGATCTCGTTGGTGATGTGCGGGATCACCTGGACGGTGTCGCCGAGATACTCGCCGCGCCGCTCCTTGGCGATCACCGCGGAGTAGACCTGGCCGGTAGTGACGTTCGCGGAACCGTGCAGATCCACGTCGAGGAACCGCTCGTAGTGGCCGACGTCCAGATCGGTCTCGGCGCCGTCATCGGTGACGAACACCTCACCGTGCTGAAACGGGTTCATGGTGCCCGGATCGACGTTGAGGTAGGGGTCGAGCTTCTGCATCATGACCCGCAGCCCGCGCGCCTTGAGCAGGTTGCCCAGGCTGGACGCGGTCAGGCCCTTACCGAGTGAGGAGGCGACGCCCCCGGTGACGAACAGGTGCTTGGTGTGCTGCTGCGTTGCCAAGGGGGCTCCCGTGGTCGAAATCCTCGCGGTCCGAACCGCTCTATCCACGGGCCTCCAGCCTAACAGGAGCTGGCCACATCCCTGCTCACCCGCGGTCCCGACATGCCGGCTCGGCTCCGTGGATCACCCGGTCCCTGGCTCGGGCGGGCCGCCGGCCAGCCGGCGGTAGTGCTCGAGCAGTGCGTCCACGGTGTCGGACTCGGTCGGCCAACCGGCCGCCTGGGCCGGCCCGGCGGCCGCCAGCCGGGCCGCCTCACCCGGATCGTCGAGCACCCGGGCCACCGCGGTGGCCAGCGCATCGGGATCCCCGTACGGCACCAGCACCGCGGCCGGCCCGACCAGGTCGGGCACCCCACCGACCGCGGTGGCGACCAGCGGCCGGCCGGCCCGTAGCGCCTCCTGGGCGATCAGCGCCCTGGCCTCCCACCTTGACGTGAGCACCACCAGGTCGGCGGCAGCGAGCAGGTCGGCGACATCGGCACGGTGCCCGAGCAGCCGGACCGGGAGCTTCTCGGCATCGATCCGCGCCTGCAGGCCAGCCCGCTCCGGACCTTCCCCGGCGATCACCACCCGCGGGACCGGGTCCCGCCCGGCCCAGCTCGCAGCGGCCGCCAGCAGCAGCGGGTAGGACTTCTGCGGGGCCAGCCGGCCAACCGCGACGATCAAGGGTCGGTCGGCCGCCGCACCGAGCTCCGCGCGGACCGCCCGGCGATCGTGCTGAGCGGCCGGTAGCGGTGGGGCCGATACCGGGCCGAGCCTGGCGTCCCGGGCGCCCAGCTGGCGGGCCCGGGCCACCAGGTCGGTGGAAGCACCCAGGGTCAGCGTTGCGAACCGGGCTACGGCGCGCTCCAGCCCGGCCAGCAGCCTGCGCCGGGCGCCGGTGGCCAGCACCGCGTTGTGCCAGGTAACGATCAAGGGCGGAGATCCACGCCGTGATCGCAGCCCGAGCCCGGCCACGAACCCGGCTCGCAGGCCGTGCGCGTGCACGACATCGGCCGCCCCGGCCAGCCGCCGGATCCGGTTCGCCGCGATCAGATCGGACCGGGGTCGGGCGGTGGTGGCGATCTCCACCGGATGGAACGCGATCCCGCTGGCCCGGAACCCGAACCCGGCATCGGTGGACGCCGGACCGGCCACCGCCACCGGCACACCCCGCTCGGCCAGCGCCAGCGCGGTCGAGTGCACGTGCCGGCCGATCCCGCCCGCACTGGTCGCCAGCACCAGCAGCACCCGGGGCGATCGGGCCGGCGGGTGGGCGGCGGGGTCGGCCACCGGATCGGTCACTGCCGGCTCTCCCGGACAGCACGGCGCGGTAGCCCGGCGCGGATCTCCCGGCCGCCCAGCGCGAACACCACGGCGGCGAAAGCGGCAACGGCCACGATCGCGGCGGCGATCGCGAGCAGCACGCTACCGGCCGGTCCAGGGCTGCCGGCCGCCCCCAGCCAGCCGCCGGCCGTGGCCGCTACCCCGGCGGCCAGCACGCCGGCGAGCAGGGTACGCCAGATCCCGGCCAGCGCCGCCGGTCCCGAGGTCCGCCGGACCGCGGCACCGAGCAGCACCGCGGCCACCGTCATCCCGATCGCGTTGCCGATCCCGAGCGCCGCTACCACGTCGCTCGGCCGGGCCGCGGCGACCAGCAGCACATCGGCGACCGCGACCACGGCCCAGCCGGACACCGCGCCGATCGCGGCCTGCCGGCCGTGACCACTCGCATACAGCACCCGGCCCAGGTGCGCGAGCAGGGCGTATCCGATCAGCCCTGGCGCCCAGGCGACCAGCGCCCTGGCCAGCTCGTCGGGCGGCACCCCGGCCCCCGGCGCGCCCTGGACGAACACCACCGCGACCGGGATCGCGGTCGCCGCCAGCAGCGCGGCTCCGGCGCAGCCGGCCAGCAGCACCGCCCGGCTGGTGCCGGCCACCCCGGCGGCGAACCGATCCCCGGGCGGCCCCTGCTCCCCGTGCTCGCCCCGCTCCGCCGCGGTCGCGGACAGCTGCGGGAACGCGCTGGTGGCGATCGGCACCGCAAGGATCGCGTAGGGCAGCAGGTAGATCGCCCAGGCGTACGAGTACAGCACCACCGACGCGCCGGTGCCCTGCTGGTTGGCCAGCCGGATGATCACGATGGTGGCCAGTTGCTGGGCCAGCACCGCGGCCACTCCGGCGCCGGCCAGCACCGCTGCTCGGCGCCCGGTGCCGGGCGGGAACCGCAACGCCGGTCGCAGCGATACCCCGGTCCGGCGCAGCGGGACCAGCAGGCTGCCGGCGAGCACGACCACGCCCAGCGTGGTGCCGCCGGCCAGCACCAGCTCGGCCGAGACCGGCAGCGCGGCCAGGTCGGCCTGCCGGCCGTCCGCGATCGCCGCGAACACCAGGTAGCTGGCCGCAACCACCAGGCTGGACAGCAGCGGGGCCAGCGCCGGGCCGAGGAATCTGCGGTCCGCCTGGAGCAGCCCGGCCAGCACCACAGCCACTCCGTAAAGCGGGATCTGGGGCAGGAACAGCAGCAGCATCCGGGCCGCCGCTTCGGTCGCCTCCGAGCCGCACCCGGCCGGCGGCAGCCCGAGCAGCCCGGTCACGATCGGGGTGGCCAGGAACAGGCCGAGCAGCGCGATCGGGGTCAGGATCAGCAGCGACCAGGTCAGCAGCGCGGAGACGATCCGGCCGGCCTGCTCCCGGTCATCGAGCGCGAGTCCACCGCCGCCGAGTCCGCCGCCGAGTGCACCGCCGCCGAGCCCACTGTGGCCGGTCCGACCGGCCAGCAGCGGGGCGACCAGCGGCACCACCAATCCGGCCAGCGCGCCGCCGGCCACGATCTCGAACACGATGTTCGGGACCTGGTTCGCGGTGGTGTACGCGGCGCCGAGGCAGTTCGGGCCGACCGTGCGGGAGAACACCACGAGCCGGCCGAACCCGGCAATCCTCGACAGCGCGGTGACGACCGCGATGAGCAGCGCCGCTCCGGCCAGTGCCCGGAACGCACCGCTCCGGCTCACCCGGATCCGGTCCGCACTCACTCAGGGCCGGTCGGGACCGGCCGCCGCCCGAGCATGTCGATCGCGTTCAGCGCCGGGTTCGCCGCGATCACCTTGGTGAAGCTCGCCTTCTCGCTGGCCAGGGTGAGCCCGACGATGGCGGCCGCCCGAAGCAGCAGCCCGCCGCGGCCGGCACGAGCCGAGGCGGCTACCCCGAGCGCGGCACCCAGCGCGTTGGCGCCGGCGTCGCCGAGCATGGCCTTCTCGGCCAGGTCCTCCGGCAGCAACGCGGCCGCGGCGCCGACCGAGCCGGCGGCCAGCACCCCGGCACCGGTGCCGGACAGGGCGGCTGCCGGGGTTCCGGCGATCAGCCCGGCCTTGATCGCCCGGCCTGGGCGCAGGTCGAGCAGGTTGACCAGGTTGGCCGAGCCGGCGATAACCACACCGGCGAGCAGCTTGTCCACCGGCTTGCGCTGCACCAGGGCGCCGGCGAGCAGCCCGGTAGCGCCGATCCCGAGCAGCTTGACCGCCCCGGTGGTCACCTCGCCCTTGGCCAGCGCGGTGAAGTGACCGCGCAGCCCGCGGGACGAGCCGGAGCCGGCCAGGTCGTCGTAGCTGCCAAGCGCACCGGCCGACACCGCCGCCAGCATCGCCGCGGTGCGCAGCTTCGGCGGCAGTCCGGGGGCCAGCGCGATCGCCCCGGCCGCGCCGGCGACCAGCGCCGGCCCTTCGAGCAGGGTGACCGGCTCGCCCCGGTGGTTCTTCCTGGTCCAGGTGTCCGACCCGCCGGGCTGGCGGCGAGTCAGCTCGCGGTATGCGAGCCGGGCGGCACCCGCGCCCAGCGCGGCCGCGGCAAGGCGACGCGTCACGGTCACGGTGAGCCCTCCTTGGTCAGATCAGGCAGTGGGCCGTCGGTGGTTCCGGAAATGCCGTACTGCCCGCTGCCACCCCGGGTCTGCTCCTCCAGCGCGTACACCACGCCGATGCGGCCGATCGGGGTGTTGGCCACGTCGATGGTCGAGACTACATTCGCCACGTCCGAGTTGGCGCGGACCGCGGCCACCAATCCACCTTCGGCCGCAGCCTCTTCCGAGCCGGCCACCACGGCCCCACGGCTGCGCTCGTCCAGCGCCTTGGCCAGCGCCAGGTAGGCGTTGGTGGCACGCTGCCCGGCTTCGGCCGGCTCCGACGCCGGTGCGGCCATCACGACCGCCATCGTGGCCGGCCCGGCCGAGTCGTCGTCGGTCATGCTGATGAAGTCGCCGGCCTCCAGCCCGCTGAGGATCTGGGTGGCGTCGTCGTCGAACGGCTGGCCGGCCGGCACGAAGTCGGTGGTGACCAGCGCGGTCGCCAGCTCGAGCCCGGCCCGGTCGTAGACGCTCGAGTCGTCCGGCCACTCGGTGCCGGCCGGGGCAAGCTGGTTGACCAGGTCGTCGAGCACGCCCTCCTGCTCGCTGTCGGCATACTTGGCGCCGATCTGGACCCGGCTGGCGACCCGGGCACCGGCCTGCTCGAGCATGGCCACGGTGGCCTCGGTGATGTCCTGGTTGCTGCCCGGCAGGGTCACCAGCGCGACCGACTCGCCGGCAAGCTGACCGCCGACGAGATCCGGGGCGAACTGGTCGGCGGCCGCCTCGGCGAACGCCTTGCGCCGCTCCAATGCCTGGATCTGGCGCTGCAGGTCGTCGGTGTGGGATCGCAGCTGGTCGGTGGTCCGGGTCAGCTGCTGCAGCAGCGGGCCTTGCAGCACCGAGCTACCGACCAGGATGCCGGTGGCCAGGGCCAGCAGGACTGCCACCAGAGAGACCACGTGGTAGCGGAAGTCGATCAACTAGAACAGCCCCTGGAACCAGTAGAGAACGTTCTGCCACAACGCCGCCAGCACGGACACGATGGCCCGCCCGGCCGGCGAGACGCCGAACGCTACCGCCACGACCGCGATGGCCGCGCCGACCAGCAGCAGCAGCTGCCCGGTGGAGATGCTGCTGCGGTAGAGCCGGGACACGCCCTTGGCATCGACCAGCTTGCCGCCCACCCGCAGCCGGGTCAGGAACGTGCTGGCCATCCCGGCCCGGCCCTTGTCCAGGAACTCGACCAGGGTGGCGTGCGAGCCGACCGCGACGATCAGGCTCGCGCCGGCGTCGTCTGCGAGCAGCATCGCGATGTCCTCGCTGGTGCCGGCCGCCGGGAAGGTCACGCACGGCAGTCCGAGCTGGTCCAGCCTGGCCCGCCCCGGCGCGCTGCCGTCCCGGTATGCGTGCACGACCAGCTCGGCGCCGCTGCGCAGCACCGCGTCGGACACCGAGTCCATGTCCCCGACGATGATGTCCGGCCGGTAGCCCGCCTCGACCAGCGCATCGGCCCCGCCGTCGACCCCGATCATCACCGGGCGGTATTCGCGCAGGTACGGGCGCAGCGCCGCGATGTCCTCGCGGTAGTTGTAGCCGCGGACCACGATCAGCGCGTGCTTGCCTTCCAGCTTGGTGTCGATGGCCGGCACCCCGACCCCGTCCAGCAGCAGCTCGCGCTCCCGCTTGAGGTACTCCATGGTGTTGGCGGCGAACGCCTCGAGCTGGACCGAGAGCCCGGCTCTGGCTTCTTCCATCGCGGCGGTAATCGCCTCTTTGTTCTGCAGCGTGCCGTAGGCGAGCGGCACCTCGCCGCGGTAGATCACGTTGTCGTCGAGCCGGACCACCTCACCCTCGTGCACCCGGCTCAGCACGTCGGGCCCGACCTCGTCGACGAGTGGGATCCCGGCGGCCACCACGATCTCCGGGCCGAGGTTGGGATACCGCCCGCTGATGCTCGCCGAGGCGTTGACCACGGCGGCCGGACGGTGGGCCACCAGCGCCTCGGCGCTGACCCGGTCGAGGTCGAGGTGGTCGATGACCGCGATCTCGCCGGGGCGAAGCCGTTTGGTGAGGTTCTTCGTCCGCTTGTCCACCCGCGCGACCGCGCTGATCCCGGGCAACGGGACCTCGCGCTGACGGCGAACGGCGGGCATCTTCATCGAAGGTCATCCTGCCACGCAGACGGCGCGGCGGGACGCACGGTCGAGATCACCCCGTGTTCGGCCGCATCGCCCGCTTTGCCGGCCGCCTGCTTCACCGGGGGCGCCCGTTCGCGCCGGCGGTCAGCTCTGCGACTTGGCCGCGGCCGCGGCGGCCAGCAGCTCCTCGGCGTGCGCCGCGGCGGTTTCCGAGTCGGCCAGGCCGGCCAGCATCCGCGACAGCTCCCTGACCCGTCCCGACCCATCCAACGTGGTTACCCCACTGCGGGTGACCAACCCGTCCCTGGACTT
Organism: Sporichthyaceae bacterium; assembly: GCA_022616375.1. GTDB lineage: Bacteria > Actinomycetota > Actinomycetes > JAKEEW01 > JAKEEW01 > JAKEEW01. The sequence continues at coordinate 9,009 of JAKEEW010000425.1, read as the reverse complement.
CTCCACCACTAGGTGCCGGTCGGCGAACGCGGCCACCTGCGGCAGGTGGGTCACCACGATCACCTGGGCGGTCCGGGCCAGCCTGGCCAGCCGCTTGCCGACCTCGACCGCGGCCGCACCGCCCACCCCGGCGTCGACCTCGTCGAAGACGAAGGTAGGGACCGGATCGGCGCCGGCGAACACCACCTCGACCGCGAGCATGATCCGGGACCGCTCACCGCCGGACGCGCCGCGCTGGATCGGCCGTGGTGGAGCCCCCGCGTGCGGGGTGAGCTGCAGCTCGACCTCGTCCACCCCGGTCGGCCCGAACGCCAGCCGGCGGCCGCCGACGTCGAGGCCGTCCGGGCTCTCGGTCTGCCGGACCGCCACGGTCAGCCGGGCGTGCGGCATGGCCAGCGAAGCGAGCTCGGTGGTGACCTCGGCGCCGAACTGCTCGGCCGCGGCCTGCCGGCCGGCCGAGATCGTGGTGGCCAGCTCGGCCAGCTGGTCGATCAGCGCCTTGCGCTCCGCGGCGAGCTCGTCGATCCGCTCGTCGTCGCCGTCCAGCTCGGCCAGCCGGCTGGTGGAGCGCTCGGCCCAGTCCAGCACCTCGTCGATGGTCTCGCCGTACTTGCGGGTCAGCCCGGCGAGCACCGCCCGCCGCTCGTGAACGGTGGCCAGCCGGGTCGGATCGGCGTCCACGCTCTCGGCGTAGCCGGCCAGCTCGGTAGCGATGTCGGAGACCAGGTAGCTCACCTCGGCCAGCCGGTCGGACAGCGTGGCCAGGGCCGGATCGTGCGCGCGGACCTGCTCGAGCGTGCGGCGGGCGAAGCCGACCAGGCCCACCGCATCCGGCTCGTCGGTGCCCGATGCGTCACCGAGCAGCGCGGCGTGTGCGGTGGTCGCGGCAGTGCGCAGCGCGTCGGCGTGCTCGAGCCGCTCCGACTCGGTCCCGAGCTGCAGGTCCTCGCCCGGTTGCGGCTCGGCCGCGGTGATCTCGCCGAGCCCGAACCGCAGCAGGTCGGCCTCCTGGGCGCGTTCCCTGGCCCGGGTGGTCAGCTCGGCAAGCGCGGCGTCGACCTCGCGCAACCGCTCGTAGTGCTGCCGGTAGTCGGCCAGCGGGCCGGTGACGGCGTCGCCGGCGTAGCGGTCGAGCGCGTCGCGCTGCCGGGCCGGCCGGAGCAGCCGGTCCTGGTCGTTCTGGCCGTGCACCGCGATGAGCTCCTCGGCCAGCTCCCCGAGCACGCCGATCGGCACCGAGCGACCGCCGAGCAGTGCCCGGGACCGGCCCTCGGCGGCAACCGTACGGCCGACCAGCAGCACCCCGTCCTCGAGCTCGGCGCCGGCGTCCAACGCGCGGTCGGCGGCCGGGCCGTCCGGGCCGAGCTGCAGCCGACCCTCGACCGACGCGGTCGGTCCACCGGTGCGCACCAGCGCGGTCTCCGCGCGCTCGCCGAACAGCAGGCCGAGTCCGGTGACCACCATGGTTTTGCCGGCGCCGGTCTCTCCGGTCACCACGGTGAAGCCGGGTGAGAGCTCGAGGACGGCGTCGTCGATGACACCGAGCCCGCGGATGCGCATTTCCTCAAGCACGATGCCGAACCTTACGCGTCTTCGATATCGTTTCGCAGTTCTTGACCGGGGGTGTCCGGCTGCGCCGCCCGCGCCCCGCGCCAGCCGCGGACCGGCAGCGCGAACTTGGCCACCAGCCGGTCGGTGAACGGTGCCCTGATCAGACGGGCGAAGCGCACCGGCTGGTCGGACCGCCTGACCTCGACCCTGGCGCCGGGCGGTAGCTCGACCGTGCGGCGGCCGTCGCACCACAGCACGCCGTGCGGCGTTTCCGGGGCCACCTCGACCGCGAACACACTGGTCGGTGCCGCCACCAGCGGCCGGGCGAACAGCGCGTGCGCGCTGATCGGCACCATCAGCAGTGCGTCCACCTCGGGCCAGACCACCGGGCCGCCGGCCGAGAACGCGTACGCGGTGGATCCGGTCGGGGTCGCGCAGACCACGCCATCGCATCCCCATCTGGACAGCGGGCGGCCGTCGATCTCGGCAATCACTTCGAGCATCCGCTCCCTGGAAGCCTTCTCTACCGACGCCTCGTTGAGCGCCCAGGTTCGAGCCACGACCGTCCCGTTGCGGCTCACCGTCACGTCGAGGGTCATCCGTTCCTCGACCTCGTAGCGGCGCCCCACCACCCGCTCCACTACTTCGGTGAGGTCCTCCCGCTCGGCCTCGGCGAGGAACCCGACGTGACCGAGGTTGACCCCGAGCATCGGGGTGCCGGACGGTCTGGCGTACTCGGCGCCGCGCAGCAGCGTGCCGTCCCCGCCGACCACCACGACCAACTCGCAGCCGTCGGCCGCGTCCGGTCCGGCGGTCACCGGGTCGGCATCGGCGAGCTGCAGCTCGCGCTGCTCCTCGACGAGGACCCGGATCCGGATCCCGGCTGCGCCGAGCTGCCCGGCCAGCAGTTGTGCCACCCGCACCGCGTCCTTGCGCCCGGTGTGCGCGAGCAGCAGCACGGCGCGCTCGGTCACCCGGCCCTCCTCGTCACTCGGTCACCGCTACCCCGGCCCGACCTGGACCGCGCGATCCAGCTCGGCCGGGTCGAGCGGTGGTGCCCCGTCCCGCAACCACAGGAAGTACTCGACGTTACCCGCCGGACCGGGCAGCGGGCTGGCAACTACCCCGACAGTGCCCAAACCAAGCCGCTGGGCGGCCGCCGCGACCCCGGCCACCGCCTCGGCCCGCAGCGCCGGATCGCGCACCACCCCGCCCGGGCCGAGCCGCTCCCGCCCCACCTCGAACTGCGGCTTGACCATGAGCACGAAGTCGGCGTCGGCCGCCGCGCAGCTGCGCAGCGCCGGCAGCACCAAGCCGAGCGAGATGAACGACAGGTCGGCCACGACCAGTCGCGGCAGCGGATCGCCGGCCAATTCGGGGGTGAGCTGGCGGATGTTGCACCGGTCGAGCACACGCACCCGGGGGTCGGTCCGCAGCGACCAGGCGAGCTGGCCGTAGCCGACGTCGACGGCGAGCACGCCGGCCGCCCCGTTGCGCAACAGCACGTCGGTGAATCCGCCGGTCGAGGCACCGGCATCTAGGCAGTGCCGGCCGTCGACGACCAGCCCGCGCGGCCGGAACTCGGCGAGCGCGCCGGCCAGCTTGTGGCCACCGCGGGACACATACTCGGGCCCGGTCTCGGCCGGCGCGAGCACGATCGGTGCGGCCGGGTCGACCTGGGTGGCCGGCTTCGCCGCGACCTGCCCGGCCACGCTGACCCGGCCCGCGGTCACCAGCTCGGCGGCCTGTTCCCGAGACCTGGCCAGACCGCGCCTGACCAGCTCGGTGTCCAACCGGGTCCGCCGGGCCACCCTGGTTACCGCGCCCTAGCTGCCGTCGAGGTCGGCCAGCGTGTCCTGCAGCCGGCGATGCACCCTCTCGAATACCGCGACGTGCTCGGCCGGAGGCTGGCCGGTGATCTCGGCGAGCTCGGTCAGCGCGTCGTCGACCCGCTCGTCGCCGGTCTCCGGCGGCTCGGGCAGCGGAACATCGGGGTCGCCGGTCGGCACGGTGCGCTCGTGCGGAGACAGATCGTCCTCGCCGTCGTCGGGTCGGTTGGGGTCGTTCGGCCAGTTCGGCTCGTCGGGCCGGTCAGGTCCGGCGGCCGGCAGGTCGTGCTCCTCGGCCGGCGGGCCCGAGTCCTGCTCCGGCTGCTCGCTCATCTGGTTCCTCATCCTTTGCTGCTCCGTGCGTCTCCTGCTGCGTCCGCCCCGGCCACGCTACCGCCCGCGACGACCACTACCCGGGTAGTCCGCGCCGAGTGCGCTAGCGTGCACCGCCATGGCCACCCTCGAAGAGTGCCGGATCGCTCTGGCCGAGCTCGCCGCCCAGCTGGGCGCCATGGATTCGGCCGAGCGCCAGCGCAAGGTCTCCGACCGGAGCCTGAGCTGCCGGGTGCCCGACCTTGACGTGACGTTCACCGGCCGGCTGCAGGACGGCAAGCTGGTCGACATCGGCACCGAGCCGGCAGAGCGGGCGCAGATCCGGTTGACCATGAACAGCGACGTGCTGGTTGCCCTGTCCAGAGGCGAGGTCGGCTTCATCAGCGCCTGGACCAGCGGCCGCCTCAAGATCGACGCCAGCCTGGGCGATCTGCTCCGGTTGCGCACCTTGTTCTGATTCGAGGAGTGTCTCCGCGTCCGGTGCCCGGACTTCCGGCCCGGGACGAGGCTAGAGACCAAGCCGGTGTAGCGCTGCCGCGATGCCCGAGGCTTGGACCGGCTCGTCGGACGACCAGGCAGCGGCGCATAGGGCACGTAGGCCATCGATCGGATCCGAACCGTCACCGGCCAGGTCGAGCCGCCCGCCGGCCGGCGTGGCCCGCCAGCCGTCGCAGCTGAACCCGTCCGGGCCGGCCTCGACCGGTGGATGGGGCTGAAGCAGTCCGCGCAGGTCGGCAGCAAGGTAGCTGGGCCGCTGCGAGTCCGGCGCGGCGACCAGCGCGCCAGGGTCGGTGACCCCGGTCAGAACCAGCAAGCTCGGCGTCCCGGCCCGGACCGCCCCCTCGATGTCGGTGTCCAGCCGGTCGCCGACCACCAGCGGTCGGAGCGACCTGGTCCGGGCCACCGCCTCCCGGTGCAGCGGAAGCTGCGGCTTGCCGGCCACCACCGGGTTGCGCCCGGTGGCGGTCCGCACCGCCTGCACCAGGGTTCCGTTGCCCGGGGCGATCCCGCGTGCGGTCGGAATGGTCAGGTCGGTGTTGGTGGCGACCCAGAGCACGCCGGCGCGGACCGCGTACGACGCCTCGGCCAGTTGCCGCCAGTCCACATCGGGTGCGTAGCCCTGAACCACCGCGACCGGGTCGTCCGCGGCCGACCGCACCGGGTGCAGCCCGCGCTCGACCAACGCCTCGGCGATCCCGGCACCACCGACAACGAGCACCTTCGAGCCGGCCGGTAGCTGATCCGCGACCAGGTGCGCGGCCGCCTGTGCGGACGTGACGACGTCCTGCGGGTCGGCCGGCACGCCCAGCTCGCGTAGCTGCGCGGCGACCGCCGCGGGCGGGCGGGACGCGTTGTTGGTGACGTAGGCGAGCCGCAGCCCACCGGCTCGGGCCGCGTCGATCACCTCGGCGGCATACCGGATCAGCGTCTGGCCGCGATACACCACGCCGTCCAGGTCGAGCAGCGCGGCATCGTGCAGCTCGGCCAGCGGCTTCGCGGTTGCCATCAACGACACGGTTGCTCCGTCTGTCGAGCTGGTCGGCGGGATGGAGTCGTAGCCGCGGTCAGCCACGCGCCCGCAAGGTGGCCCGGACCTGCGTTAAGGCGTCGGCATAGTGCTTGGCGGTCGGGCGCATGGCAACCGCCATGGCCAGGTGCTCGGCGGCGATGCCGAGGTCGCCAAGCCGCCAGCAGGCCAGGCCGTAGCCGAAGTGCGCATAGTCGTCGTCCGGGTTCGCCTCCAGCAGGCTCCGGAACTCCTGGCGGGCGGCCGGATACTGGCCGGCGTCGAACTGCGCCCTGGCCAGCCCCTCGCGGATGCTGTGCGAATTCGGCTCGGCGATCGCGGCATGGCGCAGCAGCTGCGCGGCCGCGGCGGCATGGCCGGTGTCGAGCAGCTGCATGCCGCGCCGATACCAGTCGTAGACCTCGCCGGCCGGCTGACCGTTGCCGGAGCGTTGATCGACCTCGCCGGAGTCTGTGTGATCTGCTCGGCCGTCAGTGTGCCGGCTTTGGTCATCCCTGCTCATCAGGCTGCCCGTCCCGTATGTCGGCGCTCCCACGTACGATGCCCGCCATGACCGCCCACCGCACCTCGACTTCATCGCCCGGCGCGCTCGAGCTCGCGCCGTTCCGCGGTGTGCGGTTCGATCCACGCTTCGTTTCCGATCTCGCCGCGGTGACGTCGCCGCCCTACGACGTGATCGAACCCGACCGGGTGCCGATGTTGGAGACAGCCGATCCGCACAACGTGGTGAGGCTTATTCTCCCACGCGAGGACGTCGCCGACGGGCGCGGTCGCTACCGGCACGCGGCCAAGGCACTGGCCCGCTGGCTCACCGGCGGCGTGCTCACCGCCGATCCGGATCCGGGGCTGTACGTGTACGAGCAGGTCACCGCGACCAGCGTGCAGCGCGGCCTGATCGGCGCGCTCGGGCTGCGGCCGCCCGAGCAGCGGGTGATCTTGCCGCACGAGGATCACATGCCAGGCCCGGTGGCCGATCGGCTGGAGCTGATGCGCGCCGCGCAGGCCAACCTCGAGCCGATCTTGCTGTCCTACGAGGGCGGTGGGCCGGCCAGCGATGCCGTCGAGGCAGCCATCCGGCAGCCGCCGTTGATCTCCATCGTGACCCCCGACCGGGTCACGCACCGGCTCTGGCAGATCACCGACCCGGCCGCACTGGCGGCCATTGCGACCGACCTCGCGCCGCGCCGGGCACTGATCGCCGATGGGCATCACCGCTACGCCACCTACCTGCGGCTCCAGGCCGAGAGCCACGCGGCGGGACTGGGTTCCGGGCCATGGGACTACGGTCTGGCTCTGCTGGTGGACTCGGTGCGGCATCCGCTCGAGCTGCGTGCGATGCACCGGGTGTTGCCCAAGCTCCCGGTAGCGGATGCCCTGGCGGCGGTGGCACCGCACGGCCGGGTCACCGAGCTCGCCGTCGACCTCGGCGGGAGTCCGGCACCGGATCGGCGAGACGGTTCCGACCATCGGCGGGATGGCGCCGATCAGCCACCGGTACCCGATCTGGACGCCATCGCGCCAGCCCGGGGCACCGCGTTTCTGGTGGTCGGCGAGGGCCGGCAGTGGGTCCTCACCGACCTGGATCCGGCGCTGGTTGCCGAGTCCATGCCGCCCGGGATGCCAAAGCGCTGGCGCCAGCTGGACGCCGCCGTGCTCAACCACACGCTGATCGACCGGGTCTGGGGCCTGTCCGACGACATCGAGCAGGTGACCTACCACCACGACGCCCGGCAAGCGGTGCGCGCGGCCGCGAAGGCCGGCGGCAGCGCGGTGCTGCTCCGGCCGGTCGACGCCGCCACCATCACCGAGCTAGCCGCGCAGGGGGTCCGGATGCCGGGCAAGTCGACGTCGTTCGGGCCGAAGCCGCGCACCGGCCTGATCCTGCGGACGTTCGCGGCCAGCTAGGACTGGTCGTCGGTCTGGTCGGTTTCGAGATCGGCGTAGGAGATGCCGTCCAGCTCGGCCAGCCGCTCGACCGCATCGGTCAGCCCGTCCCGATCCGCTTGCGCCGCGCGCCGGAACCAGTCGATCGCTTCGTTCTCCCGGCCCGCGGCGAGCAGCGTGTCCGCGTAGGCGTACCGCAACCGCGCCGCCTCGGGGCGGTTCGAGCCGACCAGCTCCGGCACCTGCAGCGTGACCAGGGCCGCGTCGAGCTGGCCGAGGTCACGCCGGGCGCCGGCGGCGACGATCCGCATCTCGATCCGGCCAGCGGGGTCGAGCCGGCGTACCTCGTCGGCGCCGGCCATCTCGATCGCCTTGTGCGGCCGGCCGAGGCCGCGCTCGCAGTCGGCCATCATCGGCCAGTGGTCAGACGACCCGGTGATCCGGCGCAGCGCGCGGAACTCGGTCAGCGCCTCGGCGTAGCGGCCGGTGCGGTAGGCCGCCAGGGCGATCGCCTCCCTGACCAGCCCGACCCGGCCGGCCCGGCGCCGGGCCGCGGCCGCGTGCTGGTAGGCCAGCTCCGGATCGTCGTCGAACAACCTCGCCGTCATCACCAGATGCTGGGCAACGAACTCGGCATGCCCCTTGGTCAGGCTGTCCAGCTCGCCACGCACGTCCCTGTCCAGCTCGTAGCCGGTGACGTCCTCGTCAACGGCCGGGCCCAGCACCCGCTCCGGCCGCTCACCTGCTCGATCCCTGCGGTCCGGCCGTACACCACGATCGCTACGGTCTGAGCGGAATCCGCGCCCGGGCTCACCACGCCGCTGGTCCCCATCGCGCGAGCGGCCGGCGAAGCCGCCGCCGCCACCCCGACCGCCGGCGCTACCTCGACCGCTAGCGCCGCCCCGACCGCCCGCGCCACCGCGGGCACCGCCACGCGGGTCTTTGCGGCCACCTGCGCTAGCGCCACCACGGGCGTCGCCACGGGCCTCACCACGACCGCCGCCCGGCCCACCGCTGCGGCTTGCCGGCCGGCCGCCATCGCGGCGCTTCGGGCGGTCTCCGCGACCGTGATCGTCGGCACCGTCGGCACCGTCGGGCATGGAGTCCTCGCTTCTTCCGGCCGGCGTCCCAGTGCATCGTGACCAGCACAAGGGTCCCATAAATGACTGAGGGCCACCCAGCTGGGTGGCCCTCAGTACACGTTTAGTCCGGCGGCGTCCTACTCTCCCACGCAGTCTCCCGCGCAGTACCATCGGCGCTGAAGGGCTTAGCTTCCGGGTTCGGAATGGAGCCGGGCGTTTCCCCTTCGCTATGGCCGCCGAAACATTATGGAGATATCAAATCGGTTCCCGACCGTATCTCGGGAACCGCACAGTGGACGCGTAGCAGCTTTGTAGGTCAAGTCCTCGGCCTATTAGTACCGGTCAGCTCCATGCGTTGCCACACTTCCACTTCCGGCCTATCAACCCAGTCGTCTAGCTGGGGGCCTTACCAGGTTAACCCTGTGGGAGACCTCATCTTGAAGCGAGCTTCCCGCTTAGATGCTTTCAGCGGTTATCCCTTCCGAACGTAGCTAACCAGCCGTGCTCCTGGCGGAACAACTGGCACACCAGAGGTTCGTCCGTCCCGGTCCTCTCGTACTAGGGACAGCCCTTCTCAAGTCTCCTGCGCGCACGGCGGATAGGGACCGAACTGTCTCACGACGTTCTAAACCCAGCTCGCGTACCGCTTTAATGGGCGAACAGCCCAACCCTTGGGACCTACTCCAGCCCCAGGATGCGATGAGCCGACATCGAGGTGCCAAACCATCCCGTCGATATGGACTCTTGGGGAAGATCAGCCTGTTATCCCCGGGGTACCTTTTATCCGTTGAGCGACGGCGCT
>JAKEEW010000424.1 GCA_022616375.1 Sporichthyaceae bacterium | reverse complement strand
GACGGCCGTACCGTGCCCGGCGAGCTCGGATTCAACGGGGTCAGCTGGCGAGCATCCGGCCGGCTCAGCCCGGACACCCGCTACACCCTGGTCGCGACCGCACTCGGTGAGAACGGCGCGAAGTCCACCACCCGCTCCGCGTTCCGCACCTTGACGCCGCGCAGCACGCTCGGCATCGACAGCGTGACACCAGGGCGCGGCGAGCTGGTCGGGGTCGGAATGCCGCTGGTGGTGAAGTTCAGCACCCCGGTGACGCGCAAGGTGGACGTGGAACGGGCGCTCGAGGTCTCGGTGTCCAAGCCGATCGGCGACTCCGCGTGGCACTGGATCACCGACTCGGAAGTGCACTTCCGGCCGCGCAAATACTGGCCGGCGCGCTCGACCGTGACGCTGCGGGCCAACCTGCGTGGGGTGTACGCCGGAGACGGCCTGTGGGGGACCGGCAACCAAACCTTCCAATACCAGATCGCCCGCCGGATGGTCAGCAAGATCAACACGGACACACACCGGATGACCGTATGGCGGGACGGCAAGGCGGTCCGCAACGTGCCGATCACCGCCGGCCAGGAGCCGGCTTACACCACCCGGTCCGGCATCAAGGTGGTGCTGTTCAAGGATCCGTACCGCCGGATGACCGGCACCAGCATCGGCATTCCGCGCGACGACCCGGACTACTACGACCTGGACGTGTACTGGACCATCGCGGTCACCGCGTCCGGCGAGTTCCTCCACGCTGCGCCCTGGTCGGTCGGCTCGCAGGGGATCGCGAACGTCAGTCACGGCTGCGTCGGGATGAGCACGGTCAACGGCAAGTGGCTCTACGACAACACGATTCGCGGGGACGTGGTCGAGACCAAGGGCACCGACCGGACCATGGAGCTGCGCAACGGCTACGGCGACTGGAACCTGTCCTGGTCCAAATGGCTTGCTGGAAGCGCTTTGCGGTAAGCCGGACCCAACCCCCGGTGTGGTCGGGGTGGTTCGCATCGCTGGGGCGCCGGACCCGACCCGCGGCTTAGCGGCGGGCGTGCCGGGCCCGGTCGTCGCTCGGGTCGATCTCGGCCTCGGTCGCCGCGGTGCGGGCCGCCCGCCGGTGCCGGTAGATCCCCAGGAAGATCGGGATGAACGAGATCAAGATGATCAGGGCGACCGCGGGCAGCAGGTAGCGGTCGATGCTGCCTTCCAGCCGACCACCGAGCCAGTAGCCGAGCAGGATGATCCCTTCGGTCCAGAGCGCACCGCCGATGATGTTCCAGACCAGGAACGTGCGGGCCGGCATCTCGAGCACCCCGGCAACCGGGTTGAGGAACGTGCGCACGATCGGGATGAACCTGGCCAGCACGACCGCCTTGGCCGGGCCGAACTTCTCGAAGTAGTACTCGGCCTTGTCGACGTACTCCCGCTTGAAGAACCGCGACTCGGGCTTGTTGAACATCCGCGACCCGAACCTGGCACCCAGATGGTGGCCGAGCTGGGCGCCGGCGATCGCGCAGATCGGCGCGCCGATCAGCAGCACACCGAGTGGGAGCTGCACGTTCGCGGCAGCGGCTGCGCTCCCCGAGGCGGCGACGCCGGCGATGAACAGCAGCGAGTCGCCGGGAAAGAAGAAGCCGATCAACAGCCCGGTCTCGGCGAAGATGATGGCCAAGATCCCGATGGTCCCGAACGCTTCGATCAG